>JALSSK010000124.1 GCA_026984335.1 Rhodothermales bacterium | reverse complement strand
CCCTCCAGGGCGAGGGGGACGGCGGCGGGCAAGGATTGCGGAAGGCTTTCCACGGCGGCGGCTTTGCCCATTTCGATGCCGTGCCATTTCAGCACGACGAGCGTCATGTCGTCGTCGTATTCTTTGTTGCCCATGAACGTGTGCAAGTCCTTGAGCAGCGTGGTGTGAAGGTCGGCGGCATCCTCGTGGCGGTTGGCGGCCAGCACTTCGAGCAGCCGGTCGTAGCCGTACTCCTCACCGGCTTCGTTGCGGCTCTCGACCACCCCGTCGGTGTAGAGCACGAACACGTCGCCCGGCCGCAGACGAACGCGCTCTTCGACGAGGACCTTGCGAAAGAGCGTCCCCCGGTCCAGCCCCAGCCCCAGCCCTCCGGAACGCAGATACCGCGCCTCCCCGTTGAGGCCGATCACGGCCGCCGGACAATGCCCCGCTCGGGCCAGGACGAACTCTTCTCTTTGAAGGTCGAGCACGCCATAGATTACGGAGATAAACACGTTTTTCTCCAGCGAGTCGGCCAGCGCCACGTTGGCGTGATACAGGAAGTCGCGCGGAGACGGCGTCAGGCGGCTCACGGCCTGGAAGATGCCCTGCATCTCGGCCATGTAGAACGCCGCCGACGTTCCCTTGCCCGAGACGTCGCCGACGATGAGCGCAAGGCGGTTCTCGTCGAGCCGGACGAAGTCGTAATAGTCGCCGCCGACTTCGAGCGCCGAGACGCTGGAGGCGGCCAGCGCGACGCCGGGCAGGGCCGGGAGCCGCTGCGGGAGGAGCTTCATCTGCACTTCCCGGGCGATGGTGAGCTCACGGGTGAGGCGTTCTTTTTCGAGTTGTTCTTCGAAGAGGCGGGCGTTGTCGAGGGCGAGGGCGGCCTGGGCGGCGAAGACGCCGATGGCCTCCACGTCGTCGGGTTCGAAGCCGTGGGTGATCTCTTTCGTGGCGAAGAGGACGCCGAGCACCTGATCGCGCGCCAGCAGCGGCGTCACCAGGAGGCTGCCGATGCCGTCGCCCGGGCGCGCGTTGATCCGATGGTCGGCCAGCGCCTGCGGCAGCACCAGCGGCGCGCGCGTGCTCCGCACCTCTTCGAAGAGCGCCTTGACGTCCATGAGCTGCTCCACCCGCGCCGGCTCGATGCTCTGCGCCGCCACGATGCGCGGGCGAAACGCGCCCTCCTCCAGCACCGGCATCACCAGCCACGATGCCTGCGCCGAGCACGCCTCGATGGGCGAAGCGGCGATCGTCGTGAAGAGCTTCTCCGAGTCGAAGACCTGGCTGACCAGATGCGTGAGCGAGTGCATGGTCGCCATCTCGCCCGCCTTTCGCTGGTAGTCGCTCGTGGTGGGCAAATGAAAAAGCAGCGAGAGGAAGGCCGTCGTGCAATAGAGGATGCCGAAATAGACGGCCAGCCCGGTGAAGATCGCCAGGGGATAGCTGTAATAGAGCACCGCCTGCAGCGCGCCCGGCACCAGTTCGAAGCTGCCGCCACTCTCAACGTCGATGCCGGCCATGCCCGAGAGCAGAATCAGGAGCAGAAAAGCGATGCCGCTGATCGCCATTTTCCCTTTGAACGACAGGGACACGATCCACGAAAGCCGGAACGAGTTGACGACCATAAAGACCACCGCCGGGATGATGGCCAGCCCCTGGATCAGGCCCACCCCTTCCTGGGGCGACTTCATGAAGCCCGACAGCGCCGCGATCCCCATGAAGCCGATCATCAGATACCAGTTGCGACGGCTGCTTTTGGTCCGCTTTACGAGCACGAGGTCGCGGAAACGCAACAGGAGAACGAAGGCGAAGGTCGCTTTCAGGAGCGCCAGCAGACTCACCTTGAACGGGGCGGTCGGCGCCAACGGCAGATTCGTCTCGGGGCTGTAGCCGATCAGCCCCACCGGCGGGATGCGAGTGACCAGGTAGCCCAGCCCGACGTAGAGCGCGCCCAGCAGCAACACCGTCCAGAAGATGCGGCCCGGCGCGGGCGTGCGGTGTTGAAAGACGTGCGCCAGCAACAGCCACAACGCCCCGTAAGACGTCAGCACCACCACGTGATAGACGCCGGTGACGGTGGTCGAAGCCGGCTCGCCGGTGCTCCAGAGCAGCAGGTGGTAGCCGATGGCCAGCACGTAGCACGTCGCCCACAGCGCGCCCAGGAGAATATACCGCACCCGCATCCTCTCGGAGGAATCGAGCGTCGGCGTTTGGGATTTAGCGAACCATTTGGACGGCATACGGTCCCGGGGCAATCCTGACGAGGTGGTGAGCACACCTGTGCATGAGATCCGGCGAAGGTCGGAGGCGTCCACCCACGGGCAGGCGCGACCGGCGCCCTCGCTCAAGCGCCGTTTTACTATCGAGCGTTCTCCTTTGTTACAGGTCTCGCCCCGGCGCCTCGAATCCCCAAGGTAAAGGTTTTTCCGTGCTTCCGGAAGGCAAGTCGAATCTTCGCGCGGAGGAGCCTCCCCGCGTATCTTGCGTAAATGTTCGAAACGTCGGGGTCGGGGTAACTTCACCCGACCCTGCGACGTACAGCCAGAACGCCGTAGTTCTTCCGGATCGAGGCCCCCCCTCAACATGAAAAGACGTCGCATCGTTCGCATACAAATTTTCCTTCTGGTCGTGGTCACGGGACTGTTGATCGTGCGCGTGATCCAAGGGCCGCCGACGCCGGACGGGCTGATCGTCTTCGCGGACCTCGAGACGGGCAAGCTGAGCCACGAAGCCTTCACCCTCGACGCCCCCGCCCCCTTCCTCGTCGAGGCTGCGGGCTCTTTCGAGACGTCGGCTCCGGCGAGTCCCCTGGCCGCCTACGGTTGGATCCTGCGCCGGGACACCCGTGAGCTCGCCTGGCGCATGGACCCTGCCCGCCTCGAACACGACAACGGCACGCTCGTCCACGTCCGCGACAGCCTCATGCTGCCCGCCGGTGTCTATGACGTCTTTTTCACCACCTACGGCCCCTCCCCCGAATCCCGGCGCGGCGCCTCGTTCCTCGGCCTCAAACATCACTGGACGAACGACGAGGACGACTGGATGATGACGCTGACCCCCGCCGAGGCCGGGACCGAGGCCCGAACGATCACGGGCGAGAAGGTGGAGGACCTCGCCCCCGGCGGCCCCGACCTCGTGTGGACCACCGCCCCGGCCGGCCGCCGGAACCATACCGCGTCTTTCCTCTTCCAGGCCACCGACACGCTCATGCTCAACCTCTACGCCATCGGTGAGTTCTGTGGGGAGGACCGCCATCCGTGCGACTATGGACGCCTCGAAGATGCCGCTTCCGGCGAACGCCTCTGGGAGATGACCTGGCGCAACACCAAGGCCGCCGGCGGCTGGAGCGCCAACCGGCGCTTTCGGGGCGACGTGGCGCTCCGGCCCGGCGTCTACCGCGCCTCTTTCGAGACCGACGGGCGGCATCATTACGACCACTGGCGCGCCAACCCGCCGTACGACCCCGCCGCCTGGGGCCTGACGCTCCACACCGACAACCCCGCCGCCGTCTCGGCCTTCGACCCGTGGCGCATGCGCGAACCGCTCATCCTCCTGACCGAAGTGCCCAACGACGCCCTCCGCACCGCCCAGTTCGTCGTGACGCGCCCGATCCGGCTCATCGTCTATGCCCTCGGCGAGATCAGCGACAGCGGAAGCCCGTACGACTATGCCTGGGTCGAAGACAATGCGTCGGGACGCCGCATCTGGGAGATGACCCGAGACGCCTCGCAATACGCCGGCAGCGGAGAACGCAGCAACCGCGTCGAGATCGCCTTCCTCAAGCTCGACCCCGGCACGTACACGCTCGCCTATCAGACCGACGGCTCCCATGCCTTCGGCGACTGGCGCAACGGCGAACCGCCGCACTCCGAGCGTTGGGGGGTCACCCTCTTCCCGTTCTCCCCGCGCATCGACACGACCGCTTTTCGCCTCCTCGAACCCGCAGAAACCGCCGAGGCGCCGTCCACCCCGCCCCTCGGCGCGGGAGAACTGCTCTTCAAAAAAACACGCCTCGGCAACGACGTCCATCTCAGGTTTCCCTTCGAACTGGACCAACCGACCCGCCTCCACATCTACGCCCTCGGCGAGATCTCCGCGAGCGGGAGTTATGACTACGGCTGGATCGAGCGCGCCGACACCGGAGAGACGGTCTGGAAAATGACGCTGCCGGACACCGAGCACGCCGGCGGCGACGACCGCAACCGCCGCTTCGACGGCGTCATCACGCTGCCTCCCGGCTCGTACGTCCTCTTCTTCAAAACCGACTTCTCTCACGCCTACGGCGACTTCGACGGGGGCGCGCCCGACACCCCCGAAGACTGGGGCATCACCGTCGAACGCCTTGACGATTAGACGCAAAGTTCAAGGACGATGCCGCGGGGTGGGTCTTAATTTCCCTTCCCGCATCCCCAACCTCGCCTTCCCATGACGCCCACGCTCGAACTGACCCTGCACGTGCCGGAAGCCCTCCACGACCGGCTCATCTCGGGGCTGGAGGATTTCGGCTTCGAAGCATTCCTGCAGGAAACCGACCGGCTGAAGGGATACCTCCCGGCCTCGCAATGGAGCGCCGATCGGCGCGCGCGTCTGGCGGAGTGGCTCCGCGCACGCGGCGTCGAAACACGCCGGGAGGAGCGGATCGTCGAGCCGGAGGACTGGAACCGGCAGTGGGAGCGCTCCATCCGCCCGCTCCCCGTCGGGCCGTTCCTCGTGAGACCGACGTGGACCGAGACGCCGCCCGAAGACGCCGAAAAGATCCCCCTCCTGATCGACCCGAAGATGAGCTTCGGCACGGGCTATCACGAAAGCACCCGCCTCATCCTCCGCCTGCTCCCCGACCTCATCCGCGGCGGGGAGCGCGTGCTCGACGCGGGGGCGGGCACCGGCATCCTGGCCATCGCCGCCGTCAAGCTCGGCGCCGCCGAAGCCCTCGCCTTCGACGTCGACGCGTGGACCGTGGAGAACGCCGCCGAGAACTTCCACCTCAACGCCGTGGCCGACCGCATCACGTTCCGCCTCGGCTCCATCGAGGTGATTCCCGAGACGGGCTTCGACCTCATCCTCGCCAACATCAACCGGAACGTGCTTCTGGATCTGTTCCCTGCCTTCGCCGGGAAGGTCCGCGCCGGCGGCCACGTCGTCCTGGCCGGGCTGCTCCGCACCGATCGCGCCCGCATGCTCGAGGCCGCCGCGCCCCTCGGGCTCACCCTCCACCGCGAAGCCGAAGAGGGCGCGTGGTGGTCGGTCGTCTTCAAAAAATGACCGTGCGGCGCTTCGCCGTAGCCGTGCGGAAACCCGCGCGAACGAGGGCGCGGCCCGAACCCTGAAGCCCATGCGCATCGCCGTCATCGACGTGGGGACGAACACGGCGCTCCTCCTCATTGCAGAGCGCACGACGGAGGGGCGGCTTCGATCGCTTCACGAGGAGAGCCGCTTCGTGCGGCTCGGCGAAGGCGTGGACGCCTCACGGCGCATCGGAGCCGCGGCGCTCGAACGCCTCCGCGCGGCGCTTCTCGAGTACCGGGCGCGGGCCGAGGCATGGGGCGCGCGCGCGATCCTCGCGGCCGGGACGAGCGCCTCGCGCGACGCCGAGAACCGGGACGATCTCGTCGCCTTCGTGCGGCGCGAAACGGGGCTCCGGTACGAGATCCTCTCCGGCGAAGACGAGGCCCGGTGGAGCTTCGAGGGCGCCGCTTCCGCCTTCGAGGAGCGGCGCGGCCCGTGCGTCGTCTTCGACGTCGGCGGCGGCTCGACCGAGATCGTCGCCGGGACGCCGGGGGGCGCGCGCGCCCCCGCCCGCCTCATCTTCCGCCGCAGCCTCGACGTCGGCGCGGTGCGCCTGACCGAGCGGTGCTTCGCCGCGCAGCCGCCCGCGCCCGACGCCGTCGACGCCGCCCGGGCGCTCATCGACCGCGCCCTCGAGAGCGTCCCGAAGCCCCCGCCGGGGACCCCGCTCATCGGCGCGGCGGGCACGGCCGTCTCGCTCGCGCTCCTCCACCACGGCGCGCGCGCGTGGGCCGGCCTCCCGCCCGGCAGCGTCATGCTCACCCACGCCGACGTGCGCCGGTGGCGCGAGCGGCTCCTCGGCGCCTCTCGGGACGAAATCCTCGCGCTCAACCCCGACGTCATGACCGGCCGCGCCGACGTCTTCCCGGCGGGCGTGCTCCTCTTCGAGCGCGTGATGCGCCGGTTCGAAGCGCCCGTCTGCCGCATCAGCCCGCGCGCCCTTCGGCACGGCCTCGCCCTTCGCTTTTTCCGCCAAAAGCGACCGGTTTGAGAAACCCGAGAAGATGGAACAAAGCCCTGCCCCCCGTGTCCCACCGGCATTATCCCACCTTTTCCAGAGGCGCGTCTCAGGGTCCGAATCGAGAGAGTCATGGCAATCACGGTCGAACAGGTTATCGATGCGCTCGGCACGGTCGTCGAGCCCGAACGCGGCAAAGACATCGTCCGTCTCCGCATGGTGAAAGACCTCCGCGTGGACGGCGAAACGGTGCGTTTCACGCTCGTTCTTCCGAATCCGGCTTCGCCTTTTGCCCGGACCGTCGAGGACGCCGTCCGGCGCGCCGTCGGCAAGGCTGTCGGCGCAGGCGTGCGGGTGGAGGTCTCGCTCGACAATGAGATGATCGGGCTGGGCGACGACCTGATGCTCGGCGGGGCGGCGGAGACGCCTTCGTCGACGCCCGAACCGCTGAACCTCATCGCCGTCGCCTCGGGCAAAGGCGGCGTGGGCAAGAGCACCGTCGCCGTCAACCTGGCCGTGGCGCTGGCGAAACAGGGCTACGACGTGGGCCTCGTCGACACGGACATCTACGGCCCCTCGATTCCGACGATGTTCGGCCTCAAAGACGCGCGGCCCACGGTCAACGAGGAGCGAAAAATCGTCCCGCTTCAGAAATACGGCGTGCGGCTGCTTTCGATGGGTTTCCTCGTCGATCCGGACAAGGCCGTCATCTGGCGCGGCCCGATGGTCACGAGCGCCGTTCAGCAATTCCTCGGCGACACCGCCTGGGGCGAGCTCGACTTCCTCATCATGGACCTGCCGCCCGGCACCGGCGACATTCAGCTCACCATCGTGCAAACCGTCTCGCTCGCGGGCGTCGTCATCGTCTCGACGCCGCAGGACGTGGCCCTCGCCGACGCGCGCAAAGGCGTGTCCATGTTCGAACAGGTGAACGTGCCCGTGCTCGGCATCGTGGAGAACATGGCGTACTTCACTCCGCCCGAGCTTCCCGACCGGAAGTATTATCTCTTCGGCGAGGGCGGCGCGCGGCGGCTGGCCGAAGAGCTCGGCGTCCCTTTCCTCGGCGAGGTGCCCATCGAGCAGTCGCTCCGGGAGCACTGCGACGCGGGCACGCCCGTGGTGGCCGAAGCGCCGGAGCACCCCTCGGCGCAGGCCTTCACGCGCATCGCCGAGCGGACGGCCCGGCAGACGGCCATCCGCAACGCCACGCTCCCCGCAACGGAGAAGATCGAGATCCTTCACCGATGAGCCGGGCGCTTCGCCCCGACGGCCTGATCTTTTTGGCGAAGCCGTCGTTATAGCCGGTAACCCGAACCATTGCACCACCCGACCATGTTCGAGGAAAAGCATACGCCCGATTCCCCACCGCCCGGCGACGCCTATCGCCCGGGCGAAGACGCCGAACTCCGGCGGCGCGTCGAAGAGGCGCTGGACATGCTGCGGCCCTACCTAATGACCGACGGCGGCTCCGTGCGCCTGCTCGACATCACCCCCGACTACGTGGTCGAACTCGAACTGCTCGGGGCCTGCGGCACCTGCCCGATGAGCACGATGACCCTCCGGGCGGGCATCGAGCAGACGCTCAAACGCGTCGTCCCGCAGATCACCCGCGTCGAAGCCGTCAACGCCCCGGCGTATTGACGCCGCCCGCCGTCCGAACTTCCCGCCCCGGCGCCTCGAAGCTCCGGGGTTTTTTTATGCCCGCGCGCGAGGCCGAAGCGGCATCCCCCGAAGAGTTCGGCAAAAGACCTCAGGAGCGGTGCAGCGGGGCAAACTCCGGCGTGATCTTCTTGTCGATGCCGAGGAAGATGAAGTGGTCGAAGTAATAGTGGATGAGGAGAAACGAGAGGATGACGCTGTAGAAGGCAAAGTAGTGCTGCCCCTGATAGACGTCTCCGTAGAGGAGCGAACCCATGAGCGCGCCGGTCTCGAACCACCCGAAGTGCGTCACGAGGCCGAGTGTGGCGAGGAAGATCACTCCCGCCCCGAGCGTGAACGCCAGGCATGTCGCATAGAGTTTGTAGCCCCGGCCGGAAATCTTTTTGACCATCTCCGAGCTCATCAGACCACGCTCCGAGCGCAGCCGGTTCAGGTAAAGAACGATGGCGAGGTACTGAAACGAGTGCCATACGTTGAGGCCCTGAAACGCCACGTCGAGGTTTTCGAGCATCGGTGTGAGCAGAAACAGACCGGTCGCCACGGACATGTGGAGCGTCTTCGGCCCGTGGAAACGCCCGCGACGGTATTCCCATATGGTCTTCGCCAGGAAGGCGGCGAGGAAGCCGAGAAACAGGACCCACACCACGGCAGGCAACCAGTCCATGCGCAGGAAGTCCGGGAAGAGCAAGGTGCGCCCGCCGGTCTGAAACCGGCTATGGATGAGCTTGCCGGTGGCGATGGGATAGATGGAGGTAAAGAGCAGGCCGTAGTCGATCACACGGGAGGACCACCGCCAGCCGCGCGGATCCTTCATCCGATAGGCGTCCGCCACGTAGGCCGCCTGGTGAATGACGTGAACCGAGGCCCAGAAGAAAAAGACCGTCACCAGCAGGGTCAGGTTCACCACGGCCAGCGTCACGATGATGAACGGCAAGAGCAAAGCGCCCCGGGCGTACACCGGATACCGCTTTCGGAAGTCCGGCTCCATGAGCGTCATCGTGTACGTCGCAAACAGGTGCGGCCCTCCGATGAGCATCGTCACGATGAGATCGACGAAAATGTTGCTCCGGACCATCGCGTGGCTGATGTGAGGGAAAACCAGCAACACGGCGGAGAAGATGATGAAGGTGAGGTCGTAGAAGGGGCTTACCAGCCAGAGGTCCCGCTTGCCTGTGCGAGGCATGGCCGGGGCAAGCGCGATCGGTTGTTCGAGCGTCGCCATGGCGCATTGGGAGTTGGGTGACGAAAGGGCATTGCACCCGGCGTCCGGAAGCGAAACACCTCACGTTTCGCCGGGCCGTACAGAGGAAGCTTCGGAAAGAAGCCGTTTCTTCCGGGCCGGGGAGCGGCCCGAGGAGCAGGTTGATTACGCGCGGCTCCGGAAAGAAGCCGTTTCTTCCGGGCCGGGGAGCGGCCCGAGGAGCAGGTTGATTACGTGCGCGGGACGGTTTAGAGAATGAACGTCCAGCCGTCGTCGGTTTTGAGTTCGATGCGTTCGGGGATCAGGATGCCGTCCGAGCGGACGAGGCCGCGGGCGCGCACGGTCCCGGCCATATAGTCGGCGAGCACCTGCCCGTTGGTGAGCAGGATCCACACCTTGCCGTCCGGGTCGCCGCCGGTGAGCACGGCCACGGGAAAGCCCTGCCGCGCGCAGAACCGGGCGCAGGCGGGTCCCATCTGGCCCTCCGGCGCCGGATGCGGATGATCGACCCCGATGTTTGCCCTGTCACGCGAGAAACAGTTGGTGTCCACCAGCGTGCCGATCACCTCCAGCGAGTCGCCCGGGGTGTACGTCTTTTCCGCAGTCGCCTCCGGTGCGTCTTCGGAGGAGCAGGCGGACGCGGCGTAAAGCAGAACGACGAGGAAGGAGAAGAGGAAATACGTTTTCATGATCGCGAAATAAAGGGCCGGGGAGTGCGCTCCGAAGGGTTTGCGCGGAGCCTGACAGGTTGGAGACTGCTTCTGCGGAGAAGATACAAAAAAAGGGGTGTCCGAAACGGTCACCCCTTTTCGTGCAATCAATGGACTTGCGGTTACATCATCGCACCCGGCGTGACGTCTTTCCACTTGCCGTTTTCTTTGACCTCGACCTTGCCGGCGAGGATGCCGCCCTCGAAGGCTTTCTCACCCGTCACGCGCACGTGCTGCGAGACGTGGTCCTTCAGCGCCGTCGCCGAGGTGATGATGATGTACGTCTTGCCGTCTTCGGTCACGACGCCGGTCGGGATGCCCATGCTCGCGCAGGCAGTGCCGCAACTCGGCACTTTCATCATCTTGCCGTTTTTCATGACCATGTGGTCGTTGCCGATAGCCATCTCCGGCTTGCCCATGGCGGAGGCCATGCCGTAGCACTTCGTGTCTACCAGCGTGCCCTCAACGGTGATCTTGGGGGCCGTTTCCATCGTGGCGGCAATGGCGAAAAGAGCCACGATGAACATGGGAAAAAGCTTCTTCATAGGATTCCTCCTGAGGTTGATGGAAAGTAAGGTGTGAAGATGTATTCCGAAAAGAGATGCTCGCGAAGCCCGGTCTCGGGGTGGTCATGAGTCCCGGTTCCGCAAAATCCCGCAATCTGCCCAGGCGCCTTTCTTACGTTGACCACACGCACGGGACATTACCAACTCTCCCGTGCTTCATCGAAACTTCATGAACACTTTCGGGAAGGGCGCATCTGGAAAGCCTCCCCGCATGTTCGCTCGCGATGGCGCAAGATGTAACGATCCCGTAACAGGATAAAAGATTTTCCGGTGAGAGTAAAGGCCTTCCGTAGCTTTCGTGCGGGCGGCGGGAGAGGATCCGACGTGGGCTTCAGGGGCGCGCCGTGAGGTGCGCAATCATCGCGTCGATGTGCTCCCCTGCGCCGAAAAGGTCCTCATAGACGGCGGCGATGCGGTGCTCGGCGTCGAGCAGATAGGTGACGCGTCTGGGGATGCGAATCAGAGGAAGGAGGGCGTCGTAGCTCTCGCACACGCGGCCGTCCCCGTCGGCGAGGAGGTCGAAGGGAAGATGATGTTCGGCTTTGAAACGCCGATGCGTTTCCAGATCGTCGCGGCTGATGCCGTAGACAGGCACGGAAGCCTTGCGAAAGAAAGCGAACTCATCCCGGAAGGCGCAGGCTTCGCGAGTGCATCCGGGGGTAAAGTCCTTCGGATAGAAGTAGAGGATGCACATCTGTCCGGCGGCGTCGCGGCTGAGCGTGAAGTCGCGGCCGCTCGTGGAGGGGAGCGTGAAGTCGGGGGCGGGCGTTCCGGGCGAAAGGGACATGGGCGTGATGAGGAGGCATGAGACCAGGGGGTGTCTGAAAACGCCGTACGGAAGGAAGGGTTCATGGAGGAGGCTTGGCGTTCGTGCAACCTGAGCTCGGGAAGCGCGTGAGAGAAGCGTGGCGCCGTGCGGGAAGCTGATGTGTGTGGAGGTGTGCATGTCGGGCGGCAGGGGGGCAGGATTACGCAGGGCGCGCCGCCGGCCACTTTTTCTCCGCACGAAGGCCGCGTCAATCGCGGGAAAACCGTATCATCCCCTCTCCCTGAGTGGTTCAAGAAAGCGCCGGTTTTTCGGAAATGATGGCGATTCATCCTTTTCTCTATTCTTGTCGATAAGTCCGGGCCCGGTATGTCTCAGCACGTCAGGGAGGTGAGCGCCGACGAGGCGGGCGCGCGCGAGCCGGGGGCGGTGGCGGCTGCTTCGCCGGAGACGGACTATTCGCACCACGGCGTGCTTCTGCTTTTCGTCTTCATCTGGGGGGGCAACTTCGTGCTGGCCGAGGTGGCGCTCCGGGAGATGGCTCCGATCTCGTTCAGCGTGTCGCGTTTTCTGGTGGGCGGCATGGCCATGCTGGCGATCCTGTACGTGCAGCGGATCACGCACGCGCGCAACGACGGGTGTCGTTTTCAGCTTTTCCCGAAGCTCGAACGCCGCGACTGGCCGCGCCTGCTCTGGATCTCCGTGCTGGGAGCGACGCTCGCCCCGTGGCTCGGCATCGAGGGGCTGGGGCTCACCCACGGCGCGCGGGCGTCGCTGTGGCTGGCCCTCGGCCCGGTGATGAGCGCCGGGATGGGCTATTTTCTGAACACGGAGCGCATCGGGCGCGTGGGGCGTGTGGGGCTGGCGCTGGCGGGCCTGGGCACGCTCGGGCTGGCGCTCGACGGCCTCGACCCCGCCCGCGGCTACTGGCTCGGCGACCTCATGCTTTTTTTCGCCATCCTGCTGGCCGCCGGTGAACTGCACCTCATCAAGCCGCTGGCCGCCCGCTATGGCCCGACCCCCATGGTGACGGCGCGCACGATCATCGGCGGGGCGCTCTATCTGCTCGTGGCTTCCCCCTCGCTCGCCGAACAGACGTGGTTCTCGCTCAGCGCGTGGACCTGGGTTGCCATCGTGCTCGGCGGCGGCATCGGTGTCGGCGTGGGGCAATGGGTGAAGGTGCGCGCCCTCCGCTCGCTCGGTCCCACGCGCGTGGTGCTCTACGGCAACCTCGTGCCGCTGGCGGCGCTGACGCTGGCCTGGCTCACCATCGGAACCGTCCCCACCGTGCTCGAACTGGCCGCAGGCGGCCTCATCATCCTCGGAGCCGTCCTCCTTCAGGTGATCGATGCGCCGCGCCGATACACGCCGAACGTCGCAGGATAAAGCCGCGCACAGACCGCATATCGGCGCTTTCCCTCGACATCCCGTGACGCCGTACGTAATTTGACACGCTTTTTCCCACCATATCGTACCCATCCCTCATGAAACGTCTGTACGTCCTCGCGCTTCTCGCCTTTCTGGCGGAGGCTTCCTTTGCTCAGGTCATCATCCATCCCGATCCGTACGTCGCGGGGCTGGTCGAAGCCGTCAGCGCCGACTCGGTCGAGGCGAGTGTGCGGCGGCTGGCCGCTTTCGGCACCCGGCACACGCTCTCGGAAACGGACTCCGAAACCGAAGGCATCGGCGCGGCGCGGCGATGGATCCGCCGCACGCTCGAACGCTATGCCGAAGCCGGAGGCGGGCGCATGGAGGTCGCCTTCGACGAATTTCCGTACCGCGCCGACGGCCGCCGCATCGACCGAGACGTGGTGATGAAGAACGTAGTGGCCCGGCTGCCCGGCACGGACCCGAACGACGACCGCGTCTTCATCGTCAGCGGGCACTACGACAGCCGCGTCTCGGACATCCGCAATGCGACCGACTATGCCCCCGGCGCAAGCGACGACGCCAGCGGCACGGCCGCCGTCATGGAACTCGCCCGCGTGCTCGCCGGGGAACGCTTCCCCGCCACGCTGATCTTCATGACCGTCCCGGGCGAGGAGCAGGGCCTCATCGGCGCGCGCCACTTCGCCGAGAAGGCCGACTCGCTCGGCTGGAACGTGGCGGGCATGATCACGCTCGACATCGTCGGGAACACCCTCGGCGACAACGGCACGAAGGACAACCGCACCATCCGGCTCTTCTCCGAGGGCGTGCCGGTGACCGAGACCGAGCGCGACGCCGGCCTCCGCCGCGCCGTCGGGGGCGAGAACGACAGCCCCGCACGGCAGTTCGCACGGTATCTCAAGGAGGTCGGCGAGCGGTATGCGCCGCTGATGCGCGTCAAGCTCATCTATCGCCGCGACCGCTTCCTTCGGGGCGGCGACCACATCCCGTTCAGCGAGCACGGCTTCGCCGCCGTCCGCATGACCGAGCCGAACGAAGCGTTCACGCGGCAGCATCAGGACGTGCGCACCGAGGACGGCATCGCCTATGGCGACGTGCCCGACGCCGTGGACTTCGCCTACATCGCCAACGTGGCGCGGGTCAACCTGGCGGGGCTGGTGAACCTGGCGCTCGCGCCGCCGCCGCCGCAGAAGGCCGGCCTCTGGGCGCGCGGCCTCTCCGTCGATACGCGCCTCGTGTGGGAGCCCCCGGCCGCGGGCGCGGACCGCGTGGCAGGCTATTACGTGCTCGTGCGCGACACCACCTCACCGGTGTGGGAGAAGAAGATCTTCGTGGGCAACGTGACCGAGTACACCCTCAAAGGCGTCTCGAAGGACGACAACTTCTTCGGCCTTCAGTCCGTCGACGCCGCGGGACACGAGAGCCGCATCCTGTTCATGAAACCGATCTTTCGATGAACGCTAGCGGCCCTTTCACTCGATGCCCGGCGGCGTGCCATGCGTGAAGCATAGGTTCCTCGACTCCGCCCTTCGGGCTTCGCTCGGAATGACGGTTTAATTGAGGAGTGAGGGAAGTTATACGCTCGTTCCCATGCTCTGCGTGGGAACGCCACCGGGGACGCTCCGCGTCCCGAACGTGTGAGGCGAACGACGCTATGTGAGGGCGGCGTGTTTCCCTGAATGGCACGAGGCTCGTGTGGAAGGAATGCGGTGTAGGGGCGACCGGCCGGTCGCCCCTACCAGGCGGTTGCCCGTGACGCGAGCGAACCCCTGACCCTCCGAAGGCGATCCCCCGACAAGGGCCGAATAATTGCCTCATTTGTCCTTTCATCCCTCGCCCCGGCTCCGTAACATCCCCTCGGCTTTTGAGGCGGCCTTCGGGAAGGCCTCTTTCACCTTCTGGGGACGATATGCGCCACGCGATACGATGGGGGGCCGCCCTGACCGGGCTGATGCTCTGGCTCGCGCTCGGGGGAACGGCCCGGGCGCAGACGGCCACGCTTCGCGGCTTCGTCACCTCGGCCTCGGACGGGCAGCCGTTGCCCGGCGTCAACGTGGCGCTGAGGGACGAGGAAGGGCGCCTCTTCGGCACGGCTGCCGACAACGACGGCTTCTATGCCGTCTCGCGTGTGCCGCCCGGCGCGTACCGCCTCCGCGCCACATTCATCGGCTTCGACGCCTACGAAGAGACCGTCACGCTCGAAGCGGGAGAGATCCGGACCTTGAACCTCGCGCTCAAAGAGACGGAGGCGAAGCTGGGCGAGGTGGTCGTCGAGTCGGCGCGGGAGACCGCCGGGGCGGCGAACGTGACGGCGGGACTGCAGACGATCCGGCCCGTGGACATCGACCTGGTGCCGGCCCCCGACGTCTCGGCCGACCTCGTGAACTACCTCACGGCGATGCCCGGCATCGTCTCGCAGGGAGATCAGGGCGGGCAGCTCTTCATCCGGGGCGGCGAGCCGACCCAGAACCTCGTCCTGCTCGACGGCATGCTCGTCTACCAGCCGTTTCACGTGCTGGGCTTCTTCTCCTCGTTCCCCGCGGGCATCATCAACTCGGCGGACGTGTACGCGGGCGGCTATGGCGGACGGTACGGCGGGCGGCTCTCGTCCGTGATCGACGTGTCGGCGCGGACGGGCAACAAGCAACGGTGGGCGGGCGAGGTGTCCGCGGCGCCGTTCGTGAGCAGCGCCCTGCTCGAAGGCCCCATCGTGCCGGGAAGCGTCTCCGTGCTGCTTTCGGCCCGGCAGTCGGTCATCGAGCAGGGCGCGGCCCGGCTCGTCGACGACCCCCTCCCCTTCTCCTTCGGCGATTTCTTCGGAAAGATCCACGCGAACCTGGGCACGGGCGCACAGCTTTCGATCACCGGCCTCCACACCGACGACGAGGGGCGGCTCGGCGTCGATCCGTTGATGGCCGCCCCCACGGACGCGCCCGCCGAAGACGTGGTGACGTGGGCGAACGACGTCCTCGGCGCGCGGCTCCTCTTCCTCCCGGCCAACCTGCCGATCTTCGCCGAGTTTCTGACCTCGGTCTCGAGCCTGAGCAATGACTTCGGCCCGTCGGACCGCCCGTTTCGCTCGACCTCGGTGGACCGCTTCAACTTTTCGACGAACATCACGCATTACCTGGGCAATACGGACGTGAACTGGGGGCTCTTCCTCAGCGCGCTCACCCTCGGGAGCGACCTCGGCGGACAGTTTCAGAACCTGAGCACGCGGGACGAGTCGGTCACGGAGGCGGGGTTTTACATCGAGCCGGAGGTGCGCATCTCGGGCAACCTGCGCGTGCAGCCGGGGGTGCGCATCCATTCCTTCCCGAGCAAGAGCCGGAACTTCGTCGAGCCGCGCCTGCGGGTGGTGTGGAACGTGGGGCGGCATCGTTTCAGCGGAGCGGCGGGGCTCTATCACCAGGAGGTGACGGGCCTGACCGACCGCCGGGACGCGGGCGACGTGTTCACCGTGTGGGCCACCGCGCCGCTCGGTCAGGTGCCCGAAGCCTGGCATTTCATCGCCGGATGGCACGCGAACCTCGTCCGGGGCGTGAACGTCTCGCTCGAAGGGTTTTACAAGGCGCTCTCGAACCTCGTGGTGCCGGAGTGGACGGCCTTCCCGCGCTTCACGACGAACCTTCAGCAGGCCGACGGCACGGCCGTCGGCGGCGACGTGCGGCTGGAGGTGCGGGGCGGTCCCTTCTTCGGCGTGGCAAGCTATGGCTTCTCGCAGGTCGATTACGAAGCAGAGATCCCATCCCTCGAACTGCTCACGGGCGACGCCGCCATCACGTATCCGCCGCCGCACGACCGCCGGCATCAGGTCAACGTGATGGCGGGCGTTTCGCACGCGGGCTTCAACCTGAACGTGCGCTGGCAGTTCGGCTCCGGGCTCCCGTTCAACCAGTCCATCGGCTTCGACCGCTTCGTGCTCCTCGACACGCTCGTGCAGGTGACCGAAGCGCCGGGCGACGAGCGCGTGCTCTATCAACGCCCCTACACGGGCCGCCTGCCCGCCTATCACCGGCTCGACGTCTCGCTCGACCGCGCGTTCCGCCTGCAACCGCGCGTCTTCCTCACCGCACAGGTCGGCGTGATCAACGCCTATGACCGCCGCAACCTGTTCTATTTCGACCTCTTCACCCTGCGGCGGATCGACCAGCTCCCGCTGATCCCGTCCTTCGGCCTCAAGCTCGAAGTCAGATGAAACCCCTCGCGCCCATCCGAATCTTCTCGCCGGCGGTGATGCTCGGGCTCGTCGTCGCCGCCGGGCTGTTCGCCTCGGCGTGCGACGACACCGTCGATCCGTTCATCGAGGAGGATCGCTTCTTCACCATCTTTGGCTTTCTCGACACCGCCGCCGACACCCAGTTCGTGCGCGTGATCCCCTTGCGGCGACGCCTCGTGACCGAACAGGAGGACGCGCTCGATGCGCGCGTCGCCACGACGGCGCGCGAGGACGGAAACGCCGTCGTCTGGCGCGACTCGCTCATCCACTTCGACGACGGCAGCCTCGGCCACGTCTTCTATGCCCCGCTCCACGTCTTCCCCGGATGGACGTACCGCTTCGAGGTCCGGCGCTCCGACGGCGCGACGGCGGCGGCGGAGACGACCGTCCCGCGCGCCGAGCATGCCTTCGTCGGGGAGCCGGTGGAAGGACCCGCCGGCCTCACGCAGACCGTGCGCTGGGAAAACGTGGACGCCCCCCCGTTTCGCGTCGAGGTGTGGTACCGCTTCGCCGCCTTCCCCCCGAGCGAGCCGTTCCGCGAGGTGGTGGTGACCTATGGCGAGGACCGCTTCGGCAGACTCCGGGAAGACGGCTGGACCGTGGACGTACAGCTCCGAAAAGATCGCGCGGACGTCGCCCGGCGGATCGGCGAGCCGCTCGTGTTCCTCGGCGTGGGCATGCGCCTGACGATGACGGACGAAAGGTGGCGGCCTCCCGGCGGCGTTTTCGATCCCGAACTGCTCATCCAGCCCGGCGTGTTCTCGAACGTCGAAAACGGGTTCGGCTTCCTGGGTTCGGTGAACCAGTACACCACCGAATGGACGCTTTCGGAGCCGACCATCGAGGCGCTCGGCTACGCGTTCCCCGGCAAACGATAGGCCGATCAAGCGCCGGCGCTCGGCTACGCG
>JALSSK010000123.1 GCA_026984335.1 Rhodothermales bacterium | reverse complement strand
CCCTCGACCCGGTTGTCCAGTCGCTCGAACAGACCGAAGACCTTCTCGTGATACCGGGCGTCGATGCCTATGCCGTTGTCCCGCACCCAGCACAGCACCTCGCCTTCGCCCTGCCGCCGCGCCCCGATCTCCACCCGCGGACGGGGTTGATCCCCCATGAACTTGACCGCGTTGTCGATCAGGTTCTGGAACACTTCGAGCAGGCGCACGCGGTCGCCCCGGACCGGCGGCATCTCCGTCCCGACGGTCACCGCCACGCGGCCCTCCTCGATGCGGCCGGACACCTGCTCCAGCGCCTCCCGAACCAACGACTCCAGCGAAGCCTGCTCGGGCGGATTGACCAGTCGGCCGATACGCGAAAGCTGAAGCAGTTCTTCGAGCAAGCGCTGCATTTTGTCGGCGGCTTTCTCGATCCTGAGCATATCCTGATCGATCCGAACCCGGTCGCCCGCGCGGAGGTCCTCTCGCAACAACCCGAGAAATCCCTTGATGGTGACGAGGGGGCTTTTGAGGTCATGGGAGACGGTATACGTGAAGCGTTCCAACTCGGCGTTCTTGGCTTCCAGGTCCGCGATGAGTCGTTCCCGCTCGCGTTGCGCCTGCACCCGCTCGGTGATGTCGCGGGCAAACGCACAAATGAAGGGTCGCTCGCCGAAAACCATGAACCTGGCGGAGATCTCCACCGGGACGATCGAGCCGTCTTTCCGGCGATGCCTTGCCTCGAACGTATAAGTCCCCGCGATCCGAACGGCATCCCAGACGATCGACCAGTCGTATTCAACGTCCCCCGGCATGATGTCGTAGACGGAGCATTGCCAGAGTTCTTCCTCCGTGTACCCGAGCAACTGGCAGGCCGCAGCATTGACGTACAGGAGGCCGGCATCCTCCCTGATCCAGAAGACCGCGTCGGCGGCGGCGTCGAGGGCTTGCTGCGTGCGCTGGAGCGCCGCTTCGGCCTCTTTCCGTTCGGTCACGTCCATCACCATGCCTTCGAGCCGGAGCGCGCCGTGCTCGTCATCGACGTTGACCACACTCTCGGCCTGAACCGTGCGCACGGATCCGTCGGGCCAGCGGATCCGGTATTCGAGCGAGAACGGCTCCCGGCGCTCGAGCATTTCCGCCACGACCTTCCGAACGTGTTCCACGTCATCGGGATGCACACGAGCCAGGAAGAATTCCCGACTCTCTTCCACTTCTCCCGGTTCGTACCCGAAGATGCGGAACGTCTCATCCGACCAGTGCTGCTTGCCGGTTCCGAGGTCCCACATCCAGCTCCCCATCCTACCGATCCGCTGGGCCCGTGCGAGCCGCGCCTCACTCTCGCGCAGGGCTTCTTCGGCCACCTTCCGGTCGGTGATCTCTCGATGGGTGCCCCAGGCCCGGTAAAAGCGTCCATCGGCGACTACGCCCACGAGGCTGGTCAGGAAATAGCGCACGCCCCCTTCGCGGTCGCGCTCCTTGGTCTCTACGTCGACCAGGCGGTATCCGGATCGAACGAAAGCCGGGAGGATCGACGCGCGAAAAGAATGCCCCTTGCCAAAGAGGTCGCCCATGTTCATCCCCAGCACGTCTTCGAGCGATTCATAGCCGAGATCCCGCGCAAAAGCGACGTTGCATTCGGCAAGAAAGCCCGTCCGCATGATGCGGTCGATCTGTTCTTCCTCGGACAAGGCCACGGGGAAGGGCGTCTCCAGTTCGCATCGCCAGATCCCCTCACTGCTGTTGGCCACGAACGCCCGATACCGCTCCTCGCTGGCGCGAAGGGCCTCCTCCACCACTTTCCGATCGCTCATGTCCCGCACGAACGCACAGATGAAGGAACGACCTTCGAAGTCCTGATGGTTGAGATGCCATTCGACGGGAACCCAGGCGCCGTCTTTTCGCCACAGCCGCGATTCCCACTTGAACGTACCGGCGTTTTTCACCAGCGTCCACAGCGAGGGCCAGTAGGCTCGGGTGATGATTTCGTCGATGTCGGGCAGGGTCATGCCGAGCAAGGCTTCGCGTTCGTGCGCCAGCAGGCGGCAGGCTTCCTCATTGACATAGAAAAAGCGCCCTTCGGCGTCGACCCAGAAAACGGCATCGGCGGCGTGGTCGAGGGAGAACTGGGTCAGGATCAACCGCTCGCGGGCCCTTTTCCGGTCGCTGATGTCCATAATGCTTCCCCGCACGAGGATGCGTCCGCGCGCAGGCAGGCGCACCAGGCGCACTTCGCAGGGGATCTCCGTGCCGCTCACGTCGGTGTGCATCCACTCGAAGGTCACTTCTTCCCCCTCCGAGGCGCGCCGGAGCACCTCGCGGGCGACCTCGGCGCTGTCGCGGCCGTCCGGCTGAACCTCCGGGCTCAGATCCAGAGGACCGACCTCAAAGAATTTGTCCCGCGACAGCCCGAAAAACATCTCCGCGTTCGCGTTGCAGTCCACAAAGCGTCCGGTCTCGAGGTCGAGCACGACGATGGCCTCGGGAGCGTGTTCGACGAGAGCCCGGTACCGCGCCTCGCTCTCCCGCAACGCCTCGCGAGCATGTTTTTGCTCGGTGATGTCCGCGACGACCCCCGCCATGCGCACCGGCGCACCGGCCTCGTCCCGATACACTTGTCCCTTGCCCTGAAGCCAGTGAATGGTGCCGTCTTGCCAGAAGATGCGGTGCTCGACGTAATACGCCTCCGAACCTGCCAGCGACGCCTCGACGGCTTCCTCCAGTTTCGGCCGATCCTCCGGGTGCACGAGCGAGAGATACATCTCGAACGAACCGTCGAACCGGCCGGGCGGCAGGCCGAAAAGTTCTTCCACGTGATCGCTCCAGGTGATCTCACCGGTGCGCATGTTCCAGTCCCACGTGCCCATCCGCGCGCCTTCGAGGGCCAGCCGGAGGAGGTCTTCATGCTCGCGCTCGCGCTCCGGGGCGCGTTGGGGCCCGGCGACGTCCTGCACGAACCCGAAGATGCGAACCACCGCGCCCCCGGCGTCTCGTTCCACCGTGCCTTCCCCCCGGAATGGGCGCACGGCCCCGTCGGCACGCAGGACGCGGAACTCCAGGGCCGCGGTCTGCGCTCCGGCGGAAAGACGCGCCGCCGCCTCCCGAAAAACGCCCCGGTCGTCCGGATGAATGAAGCTCAGAGAGACGTCCGGGGTGGGTTCCAGCGACTGCGGCTCCAGCCCCAGCAGGCGATACGTCTCATCGGACCAGCGGGCGCGTTGCTCCTTCACCTGCCATTCCCAGGCTCCGATCCGCGCCATCCGATGCGCCGCCTCCATTAAAGGCGCCGACGCGGGCGGAGACGATGGCCCCCGATCCCCCGAATCCTCACGCATGATGTCGAACATTTCCTCCTCCTTATCATCGGGCGCGCCCGGCAAATCCCTGATCGTAACGATGAAACCGACGGCGACGGCGACGGCTCCGGCGAGCACTCCCGCCCAGCCATACGTCAGCCGAAAGGCGCGATACGTCTCCGCCGGCAAATCACTCAGGAGCGCGACGAGATCGCCCACGAGGAGCATCCCGACGAGAAGCCCCCCGGCGGCGACCATGGCCGACGCCCGGCGCACCGACGCCCGGCGCCTCCCACCGCTCGGGGATCGCATACGAACCAGCGCCGCCGTCATGACCACGAGGGCAAGGCCATCCACGAGGACCGCCAACGCCAGGGAGTCCGGAATCATTTCTTGTGGTATGCAACGTGAGTACGGTAAGAAAGCAGATGATCGGATAAGGGGGGATCATGGAGTGCGCTTCTCAATCGTACCGGAAGACCCAAGGAGGCATGCCCCGAACGGGCTGCTACGCCTTCAATCCTCATCAAGGAACCGCGGAGCAAAGATCGAGGGATAAGCCGGAATATTGACCTTTTCCTCTCCCGTACCACCTCGCATATGCCTCAAAAATGCCGGATCCCGAGCGGGCCGATCCGTGAGGCAACCTACCGCAAACCCGTCCGAGGCTCCGCGCCAA
>JALSSK010000122.1 GCA_026984335.1 Rhodothermales bacterium | reverse complement strand
CCTCGCTCAGTTCGACCGGATACGGCGGCGCCGCGACGTCGAGCGCGTGGAGACGTTCCGGCAACGCGGCGAGCCCCGTCTCGGCCCGCGCGCGGGCGTCGGCGAGCGAGCGACGACCGGCCTCCGTGCGCACGCCGGAGCGCATGACGCATTCGAGCAACGGCGTCCCGTCGAGCACCTCGTCGTCGCGGGCGATGACGTCGCCGGCGGCGCGCCCGTCTTCGAAACGGCGAAACACCTGTTTTCGCCCCGGGAGGTTCACCTTCCCGGCGGCGAGTTTCATCCGGGGGCGTCCCGCATAGCCCGCGAGCTTATAGGCGGTGTCGAGGTACGGCTGATCCGCCATCGTGCCCATGCGCGTGCCCACGCCGAAGCCGTCGATGGGCGCGCCCTTCGCCAGAAGATCGGCGACGGCATACTCGTCGAGGCTGCTGCTGGCGAAGATCCGCACCCGTTCGAGCCCGGCGTCGTCGAGGATCTTCCGGGCTTCGCGGGCGAGTGCGGCGAGGTCGCCCGAGTCGAGCCGGATGGCGCGCACGCGGAACGCCTCGCCCATGTCCCGGGCCATCTGCGCCACCTTGCGGACGCCTTCGAGCGTGTCATACGTATCGACGAGGAGCGTCGTCTCCGGATAGCATTCGGCGAAGGCCCGGAAAGCGTCCTCCTCGTGGTCGTGCGCCTCCACGTAGCTGTGCGCCATCGTGCCCGTGACCGGCATGCCGAAGACGCGCCCGCCGAGCACGTTCGAGGTCGCCTTCACCCCGGCGACGTGATAGGCGCGCACCGCCTTGAGCGCCGCGTCGCCGCCGTGCATCCGCCGCATGCCGAAGTCCACCA
The DNA here is from genome assembly GCA_026984335.1 of Rhodothermales bacterium. Classification (GTDB taxonomy): domain Bacteria; phylum Bacteroidota; class Rhodothermia; order Rhodothermales; family ISCAR-4553; genus JALSSK01. The sequence continues at coordinate 3,117 of JALSSK010000122.1, read as the reverse complement.
CGGCGCGATCCCCGGCGGCCCGCACCACCCGCGCCGCCTTCGACGCCGCGCCCGTCTGAAACGTGATCTGATTGAGCGCGAACGTCTCGATGAGCTGCGCCTGCCCGATGGGCGCGACGACTTCGAGGAGCGGCTCGCCGGCAAAAACGGGCGTGCCTTCGGCGACGGCGTACACGTCTCCGGTGAAACGGAAGCCCGCGAGGTATTCGAGAAAATCGTCTCCGAAAAGCCCGAGCGCGCCGAGGTAATCGAGCGCTTCCGGCGTGAAGCGGAGCGTTTCGAGGTAATGGAGCACGGTGTCGAGCCCGCAGGCGAGAAGGAAATTCCGGTGTTTCAGCCGCCGGACGAACAGGTCGAAGACGGCTTCCTCGTCCATGCCCTCGCGGAAATACGCCTGGAGCATGGTCAGCTCATACAGATCGGTGAAGAGCGCCGCGTTGTCGTCGTGGACCCAGGTCGTCGCCATGGAAGCCTCCGCTTTCGAGGGGGAAGTCGGTTCATGCGCCGGTCGTCCCGGTTGGCGCGGGCGCGGTTTTCCGGGAAAAGTCGCGCGGGAGGCCGGGCCATGCTTCGAGCGGGTCCGTGGATCGGACGACGTTCATGCCCGCTCCGGCGAAGCGCTCGAACGCCGCGCGGGCCGCCTCCGTGAAATCTGCGCCGGGCGCGACGATGGGCGAGGTGCAATCTTCGAGGAGGTACACCTTTCGCGCGAGCGCTCCGTCGCGCAATCCCCGAAGCAGATCCTCGACGGTCCATGCCACGCAGTGGCTTTTGGCCTGCCCCGCGACGACCACCGCGTCGAAGGCTTCGATGAGGCGAGCAAGCGCGTCGTTCGGCTCCGTGAGCCGCTCGCCGTCGGGGCCGGTGTTCACCTCCGGCGCGAGCGCCGAGTAGTGCTCCGTCAGCGGGTGCGTGCCCTTCATCACGAACTCCGGCCGGGCGTACCGGGCGACGGTGTGAAAGAAGACGGCCTCCTCCACCGCCGGCACGAGCGCATGCCCGATGCCGCCGAGCATGGCATGATACGGCCAGATCGTGAGCGCGTATTTCCCACGCTCGGCGAGGCGGCGCACGTAATGTTCGAGGTGTCGCCGGCCGTACTCGGGCGTGATGCCGAGCTCGGGCGCGAGGGCGGGGTTGAAGCGCCACCGCCCCGCCGTCACGTCTTCGACCGTGATCACGGTGAACGGCTCGGGGTGCCGCCCTTCGTCATCGATGAGGAAGAGGCTGTGGAAGATCTGCATCGCGCGATGGGTGTCCATCGTCGCCGTGATGTGGGTGATCCGGTGCAGGTTGCGATAGAGGAACGCGCACAGCCGCCGGTTGTCGTCCACCGCCGCCGTGCCCGTGCTTCCGCCGACGAAGAGCTCGAAGCCGGGGATGCAAAACGTGTTCTGCACGTCGATGAGCACGAGGGCGATGCGGAAGGCGTCCTCGCTTGCCGGGGGAATGCCGCGCCGCTCGGCCCAGGCGCGCGCCTCGGCGGCCCGCTCCTGATAGGCCACCCGCCACACCGCTCCCACTGCGCCGGGGTCGAAGTGCTCCGGGATCGGTAATTCTTGCGGTTTCATGAGCGTCGAAACGATGGTGAACATATGCCGGGAAACGGTCTCCTCCGGGCGCCGTCGAGGGCCTCGATGCGCACGCAGGCTAACGCTCGAAAGCCGCCGCACACGACCCCGGGATCGGTCTTTCAATGTAAGAACGTACCGAAAAGATGATCCGGCCCGGCTCGCCATGCTCCGAAAACGCCCCGTTCAGTTCAGGCGCGGATCGTCCGGGAAGTTGGCGAGGATCGCATAGTCGCCGCCTTTCTTTCGGAGCACCGAGCGCCACAGGCGATCCGGCGCTTCCGAAAAGACGGCTTCGCCGAGCGCTTCGGAGAGGAACCACCCGCCCTGCCGGATCTCCTCGTCGAGTTGTCCGGGCGACCACCCGGCGTATCCGAGGAAGAAGCGGAGGTCTCGCCCGGTGGGCCTTTCGGCTTCGATGAGCGTCTTCATCACTTCGAAATCGCCGCCCCACGCCACCCCGTCGACGACGCTGACGGCGCCGGGCACGAGGTCTCCGTAGCGGTGGAGGAAGTGGAGCGTGTTCGGCTGCACCGGCCCTCCGAAGAAAAGCGGATCGGCATAAGCGTCGACGCCGTCAAGCACTTCTCCCAGCTGAAGCGAGAGGGGGCGGTTGAGGATCAGGCCAAAGCTGCCCTCGGGATTGTGCTCGCACAGCAGCACCACCGTCCGCCGGAAGTTCGGGTCGGACAACATCGGCGGCGCAATCAGAAAAACGCCGGGTTCCGGCTTTATGTCGGGCTGCATCATTTCCCTTTGTCTGCTTCGGCAGGCCTCGATGTCTTCACGGCCGCTCCCGGCCTTCCCCCCGCGCGCACCTGCGATTTTACGCCCCAATTAAACTATCCGCCGGACAAGCCGATCCTTCGGAGGCAACCGGTCTCTTATTTCCCCGAGATCCTCACAAAAGCTTTCGGATGAACCGGACGGGCCTTGACCCTCACCCCGGATGAAGGACAACGTTGACGGGTCAGGCAACATTTTGTTCACCGCCTTCATCCTCACAGCCTGTTTAACTGACGATAGAACATGATGCCCCATCCTTCCGCATCGACTCCATGGTCGGCCGCTCGTCCCGGACGCCCTCGTTCCTCCGACCACGCGCCCGCCCCTCCGACCCGCCCCACGGAAGCGCCCCCCCTGCTCTCGCTCGACGAGTACGTCTCGATCGTCACCGCCGGGCCGCAAGCCATGGCGCGCGCGCTCGGACGCTACGTCAGGCCCCCGGCGACGCTTGCCGCTGAAGCTCCGTCTGCGAGCGCCCCACCCAACGACGCCGCTCCCGAAACGCCTGCCGAGACGACGTGGAACGACGAAGTGGACGGACCCGATACCGACGCGTACGAGACGTTCCGAACGGACGAGCCGAACGTCGAGATGCACCGAGACGACCCTGCCCCCGAGATCCCCGCGGAGACGGCCCGGCACGACCACGCGGACGAATCCCCGGAGGAAATGCTCTGGCTCGACGGCGTCCCCGATACGACCGAAGAGCCCCCCCGGCACGACCACGCGGACGGACCCGATACGGCCGCGAACGAGATGT
>JALSSK010000121.1 GCA_026984335.1 Rhodothermales bacterium | reverse complement strand
TCCCCTTGACGTCAGGCCGTTTGGCGAAGCCCCCCCTCAATTCCGGCGGAGCCACAGATCCTCGCGCCATTGCAACGGGAGGCCGTCCGAGTCGCCTTCATAGAACTGATAGACGGCCGTCGTCCGCCGATAGCGCTGGTCTTCCCGGATGTCGCGTGCGCCCACGGGCACCGGTACGCCATGGGCCGTGGCGCGGCGGCGCTTTTCGGCGGGGTGCTGCTCCAGGGGCAACGGCTCTTCGGGATGGAGAATCCGATAGGCCGTGACGAGCGTCCAGGTAGCCATAAAGAAAAGCATCGGGACGGCTACGATGAGGAGCAAGAAATCCATGATATCGCACGGCTGCGGCAGGCCGTAGACAGGGCGGGCCGCCCTGCACCGTCCGCCGGTATTGCATCAATTCCCTTTGCGCTCGGCGAGATAGTTGACGATCGCATCCAGCTCTTCGGGCGTCACCTTGTCGTAGAAACCGCTTGCCTGGAGCGTGGCTTTCATGACGCCCGGCGGGAAGTTCTTCGCGACGACGGCGTCCGGCTCCAGGATCGACTGGCGAATCTCCTCGGGGGTGAGGCGGCTCCCCACGTCGTACAGGCTGGGCCCCACCATCACGTTGGGGTTATCGACGGCGTGGCACGAAGTGCACATGTAGGTCTGGAGCAGCGCCGCGGCGTCGAGGGTGTCGGCGGGGGCCGCTTCCGCGTGCGCGCCTGCGGCCATCGTCGCCGCGCCCGCTTCGTGCCCGCCCGGCGTCGCCGGTTCGGCCGTCTCCGCGGCGGTCCCGTGCCCGCCCGTGGGCGCTTCGATCTCGCCCGTGGCGATCGCCGCCATGCGCTGTTCCTCCGCAATCGTCATCGGGTCGACGTTGCTCAGGTCCCCCCGGAACGCGGTGTCGAAGAGGGTGAAGGTGAGGAAGACCCCCACGAAGATGACGCCGATCATCATCACGAGGGCGTTCACCTTGTTGTCGTACTTGAGCGCCATGAAGAACGTCACCACGAGCGAAGCTTTGACGGCCGCGATGCCGATGGCCACCGGAACGTTGAAGGGCCCGAGGTGAACCCGCGAAGCCGCAACGGTCAGCAGCGTGAGGAAAACCAGCGCGCCGAAGACCTTGAAGAGTGTTTCCTTCGGGACGTGGTGAATGTGGCCGTGATGGGTGGTGTGTGCGTGCGCCATGAGCTTTCGAGGTTCGGACTTGAGGCTGAAAACTTTGCGAGGGGGCGCGAAGGCGCGCCGGTGAAGGCTCGGGAACCTAAATCAGGTACAGGAGCGGGAAGAGGAAAATCCAGATGATGTCGACCAGGTGCCAGTAGAGGCCCGTCAGTTCGACCGGGGTGTAGTATTCGCTCGAAAAGTGCCCCTTGCGCGCGCGGATGATGATCCACGTGAAGACGCCCATGCCCACGAGCACGTGAACGCCGTGGATGCCGGTCATCACGAAGTAGATGCTGAAAAACTGCGCGGCATACGGGACGTTGAACGCGGCATAATCATGACCGTTGGCCACCCCGTGCGGCGCGAAGTTCGCCCCCGGGAAAACGCCGTGCGCAAACTTGCCCGTGTACTCGAAGTACTTGACCGTCATGAAGATCCCCGCGCATACGAGCGTGATGATCAGGTTGATGAGCAGCCCTTTCCGGTTGTCGTTCTGGATATAGTGGATGCTCAGCGCGACCGTAAGCGAGGATGCCAGCAGCACCAGCGTGTTCAGACCACCCAGCCGCCAGTCCAGCAGCTCCGCGGACATATCGAACACCTCCGGGTGCCATACGCGATAGACGGTGTAGGCGACGAACATCCCGCTGAAGAGCAGGATCTCCGTGATCAGGAACAGCCACATCCCCATCTTCGAAGCGTCGAACTGTTGCTCGCTCGAGACGAAGTGGTGGTGCAGATGCGGAGGATGGTGGGGCGCCTGGGCCTCCGCGTGCGCCGTTGCAGTCGTTGATGCCATAATCTTTTCGGATAGAGCCGTGTGCGAGGAAAGTCAGGAGGTCGGCCCGGCGCCTTGCAGGGTCGTGGCCGGCGCGCCGTCGCCGCCGTCGCCGCTGAAGAGGTCGTCGACGAGGTGGAAGTCGTACGGGCCGCGCGTGACGATGGGCATCCGCTTGAAGTTGTGCGGGTCCGGCATCGGGGTGGTGTCCGTCCATTCGAGCGTGGCCGCCCCCCACGGGTTCGCCGGCGCTTTCGCGCCCCGGAAGAGCGAGACCAGCAGGTTGCCCGCCGCCAGGAACAGCCCCGCCGCCAGGATCCACGATCCGTACGTCGAGAGCGCGTGGAGCGAGGCAAACTCCGGCAGGTAGTCGTAGTACCGGCGCGGCATGCCCTGACTTCCCAGGATGAACTGCGTGAAGAACGTCACGTTGAAGCCGATGAAGATGAGCGCCACGGCGATCCGTGCCGGGGTCTCCTTGTACATCCGCCCCGTAATCTTCGGCCACCAGTAGTGCAGCCCGCCGAGCGCGGCGATGACGGTGCCGCCCATCATCACGTAGTGGAAGTGGGCCACGACGAAGTACGTGTCGTGCAGGTGCACGTCGATGGCGAGCACGCCGAGCATGATGCCCGTGAACCCGCCGATGGAGAAGAGGAACAGGAACGCGAGCGCATAGAGCATCGGCGTCCGCAGCCACACCGACCCTTTGTACATCGTCCCCACCCAGTTGATCACTTTCACCCCCGTCGGGATGCCGATCAGGTACGTGATGAGCGAAAAGACGATCGACGAGACCGCCGACTGCCCGGAGACGAACATGTGATGCCCCCAGACGAGGAAGCCGAGGAAAGCGATCGCCACGGACGAGAGCGCCACGAACTGATAGCCCATCACGGGCCGCCGCGAGAACGTCGCCATCAGCTCGGAGATGACGCCGAAGGCGGGCAGGATCATGATGTAGACCGCCGGATGCGAATAGAACCAGAAGAAGTGTTGAAACAGCACCGGATCGCCGCCGAGGGAGGGATCGAAGATGCCGATGTGGAGGAGCCGTTCGAGAAAGAGGAGCACCATCGTGATCCCGATCACCGGCGTGGCAAGCACCTGCACGATGCTCGTGGCATAGATCGACCACACGAACAGCGGCAGCCGGTTCCACGTCAGCCCCGGCGCGCGCATCTTGTGCACCGTCACAATGAAGTTGAGCCCCGTCAGAATCGACGAGAAGCCGGCCACGAAGACGCCGAGCGTCACGAAAAGCACCGAGGTCCCGACCGTCTCCGAGTACGGCGTGTAGAACGTCCAGCCCGTATCGACGCTGCCGAAGAACATGCCCATCAGCACGATGGCGATGCCGAGCACGTAAATGTAATAACTGGCCAGGTTCAGCCGGGGAAAGGCCACGTCTTTCGCCCCCAGATGCAGCGGCAGCACGAAGTTGCCCATCACCGCCGGGATCGACGGGATGATGAAGGCGAACACCATGATGATGCCGTGCAGCGAGAAGAGCTGGTTGTAGGTGTGGGCATCCATCAGGGTCCGGCCCGGCGCGATCAGTTCGGCGCGCACGAAGAGCGCCAGGATCCCGCCCGCCAGAAAGGCCAGCGAGACCGTCACCATATACATGATGCCGATGCGCTTGTGATCGAGCGTCAGCAGCCACGACTTGAGGCTCTTGTCGTGGTTGATGTAATTAAGCGATGCGTGCGGGTGTGCTCCCGTCGCCGCGCCTACTGCAGACGTTGCCGTATTGCTCATGATCATCAGGTTTTTGTTGTTCGTCCCTCTGCCCCGCGCGCATCTCGCGATCGCATCCTCGCACGGCGCCGCGGACGCACAGCTCATTCACTCAGACTTTTGATAAAGGCCACCAGGGCGTCGATGTCCTCGGGGGGCAGGCTTCCGAAGCTCGCAGGCATGATGGGGTTGAAGCCTTGCGCCACCTTCGCCGTCGGATCGAGGATCGACTCGCGGATGTAGTTCTCGTCCGCCACCACGGTCCCCCCGCCCTCGAGCGGCCGCTCCTTGCCGAAGAGCCCCTTGAAGGTCGGCCCCACGCCCGGCGAGCCGTCCGTGCTGTGGCAGGCATTGCACGTTTGCTGCTTGTACAGCTGCTCGCCCCGCTCGACCGGCGTCAGATCCGTCGATTGCGATTCCTGAAGCCATTTCTGAAAGTCGGCTTCCGGCTCGACGATCACCTTGGCGAGCATGTTCGAGTGCGCCGTGCCGCAATATTCGGTGCAAAAGATCTGGTACTCCCCCGTTTTCGTGGCGTGAAACCACACCGAGGTATAGCGGTTGGGCAGCACGTCCATCTTCACGCGAAACGCGGGGACGAAGAAGCTGTGGATCACGTCTGCGCTGCTCATCACCATCTGCACGGGCCGGTCCACCGGGACGTGCACCTCGCCCACGGATTGCGCGCCGTTCGGGTACTCGAACGTCCACGACCACTGCTGCGCGCGCACCTGTATCTGATAGGCGTCCGGCGGGGCGACGTTCATCCGCACGTACGTCTTGAACCCCCACGTGAAGACGATCAGCACCAGGATCGTGGGGATGACCACGGAGGCCATCTCGATCATCTTGTTGTCCTTGACGAACGCGGGGCGCTCCTCCGGCTTTCTGCGACGATAGACGAACGCGAAATAGATCATCGCGCCGACGACGCCGACGAAGATGATGAGGCTGACGTAGTAGACGAAATAAAACAGGCCGTCCCACTCCGGAGTCAGCGCCGAGGCGCCCTCCGGCAACCACACCGTTCCGTTTTCACCCATGATAGCTACTCCGTTGGCTGTGTAAATTTCGAGTCCGGCGGAACCCGCCTCGCCGGTGGTCCCTCTGCGGCTCTCTTCCGAACTTCATCGCCTCATCCGACCCCGGAGGCGTGCGACCGATCCAGACTCCTGCGCTCGCGTCGCCAGAAGATAAACAAAAACAGACCTAAAACGATGATCGTCAGGAAACCGGCCAGCTTCATCAGGCTGACGGCGTCCGCGACGTACGAGTTGGCGTCGGCATCGTAGTGAAAGCAGTAGAGGATGATCTGATCCACCGCCGTGCCCACCTTGCCCGCCGAAGCTTCGACGAGGGCCGTGCGCACGTCGCGCGGCTCGTACTGCATGCCGTGGAGGTATCGCGTGATCTTGCCGTCGCCGCTGAGCAGGATGAGGGCCGTCGGATGCGCGTATTCCTGCGACTCCTCGACCCACTTGAACCGGAACCCCACGGCGGCGGCGAGCGCCTGAATGTTCTCTTCGTTGCCGGTGAGGAAATGCCAGCCCTGCGCGGCTTCGGGCCGGTCGAGCACCATCAGGTAGCGCGCTTTGGCGCGGGCGGCCAGGTCCGGCGTCTCATCGGCGGCGAAGCTGACCGTCACCACGTCGAACTCTTCCCCGGGCGTCCATTGCATCTCCTCCAGCGTCTTCGTGAAGCCGTCGAGCACGAGGCTGCAGAGCATGGGGCAGTTGAAATAGACCAGGTTCAGCGCCACGGGCCGTTCGCCGTCGAAGTAGTCGCCGAGGGTGACCGTCGCGCCGGTTTCGTCGGTGAAGGTCAGATCCAGAGGCACGCGCTCGCCGAGCTGCTCGTCGATGCCGACCCCCTCGAAGACTTTCGGCAACTCTCCCGCACGCTGCGCCGCGACCGGACCTGCCAGGCTCGCCGCGACGAGCCCGAGCACCATCCATGCGATATGCGTACGCCGTATCGACATCCTTTCGTGTAAAGTCCCCCTCCTCATCCTCGTAGGCCGAAGCCTTACGGATTCGGCAAAAGCTGCAGTTCCGTGGTATAGCGCCCGCCGCTCTCCTGCATCCGCTCGGCCACGACCAGTTCGATGGCCCGGTCGATCGGGATGCGATAGACGCCGGCTTCGGGGTCCACCACGGCGTATTGCGTAAGCTTGCTCGCCGAGGCGGCCTCGTACTCGCGCAACGCCGGATAGCCCGAATCGCGCGTAGCCTCCACCCGCACCCGCTGCACCTCCAGGTTGGTCCACTGAAACACCACCACCACGGCCACGACGATCAGCAGCGCCAGCGTCAGAGCGGCCTTCACCAGCGGCCCGACGTCCACGCCCTCGACCTCCACGGCGCCTTCGCCGGAAAGCACCGCGCCCGGCGCGTCGGCCTTCAACAGTTGCGCCAGCGGCCCGCCCGGCTCGACCAGGTCCGGCGCCACGAGATGCCGGGCCGCCACGTCCGCCGCAGCGCTGACGAAACTCTCCACGTTCTCGCCGTGGCTCCAGCCTGCCGCGTTCTTCGCCAGCACGCGCCAGTAGTACGTCCGACCGTCGGTCTCGAAGGCATCCTTCACCGTCACGGCCGTAGCCGTGCCGACGTTTTCTTCATAGACGATCTCCTCGAAAGAGGGATCGGCGACGACCTGAAGCAGATAGGCTTCGGCTCCCTCGACGGGCTCCCATTCGAACGTCACCGAGGCGCCGTCGACCACCAGGGCTTCACGCGGGGACACGAGGACGGGCGAAAGGGGAACCGTAAGATTGCGCTGTTCTGACATGGTTCTGTTTTTCAAAGCGAAGGGCTGACACGCGCCACCGCTCCGGCGGATCGTTTCACCTCATGAAAGAAGCATGAAAACAAGAAGGCTGACCGCTCGCCTCTACCGCAAGGAAGGCCTCCGACCAACAAAACGCAACCTCGCGCCGGGGTCAGACATTCACGAACGCGATAGATTTCTGCAGCCGGGGATCGTTCTCGGGCACGAGGCTGTGCCGGCTCAGGCGATAAAGGCACAGCCCCAGCATGATGCCGAAGAGTCCGAGCGCGCTCGTAAAGTCGAGCCAGTGGAAGGCGGGATTCGTCTCGCGAAGCACCGGCATGGCGATCCACCAGAAATCGAACCAGTGCATGATCAGGATCCACACCGACATGAACGCCATCAGCGGCAGGATGCGCTTGGCGCTCCGGGAAATCAGCACCCAGAAGGGGATGATGAAGTGCCCGACGAGCAGCACCGCGCTGTAAACCTGCCAGCCGTTCTCCAGCCGAATGCGGTACCAGATGGTTTCCTCCGGAAGGTTGCCGTACCAGATCAGCATATACTGGCTGAAGGCGATGTACGCCCAGAAAACCGTGAACCCGAACATGAATTTGCCCAGGTCGTGGTAGTGCTCGGCGGAGATGGTGCGACGGAGCATGCCGCTGCGCTGAAAGAGCACCGCCAGCAACGTGATGAACGCAAAGGAGGAAAGGAACGAATCGGCAAAGAAATAAACGCCGAAGATGGTGGAGAACCAGTGCGGATCGAGCGACATGAGGAAGTCGTAACTCGCAAAGGCGGTCGTCACGGCCATCAGCGGCAGCCCCCAGGCGCTCGTGCTCCGCTGCCGGGCCGGGATCGAGCGATCCGGGTCCCCATCCTGACGAACGGACAGCGTATAGAGGCGATACCCGATGAGCGTCCACACGGCGAAATAGAAAAGCACGCGCACGAGGAAGAAGGGGACGTTCAGATACGCTTCCTTCCCGGCGAGCACCGGGTCGTACTCCGGGCTTCCGGGGTCGAACAGCTCATGATGCGTCCAGTGGAAGAGGTCGTGCATCCCGAAGAAGATGGGGATCGAGAGGAGGGCAAGCACGGGAAAGGCCCACACGAGCGCCTCCGCGATGCGCCGCACGACGACGCTCCAGTGCGCCTTCGTCAGATGCTGGACGATGACGAAGAACTGCGCGCCCACCGCCACGGACACGCAGAAGATCCAGCCGATGAGGTAGGAGAAATAGAACTGATGCGCGTCCACCGCCCAGCCGACGAAGCTGACGATGAGCAAGGCCACGCCGATCAGGGTGGGCGCCAGCCACGAACGCGCATCGGCAGTGTACCGGAAATCCGCGCCGGTCGCCGGGGTGGGCTGGAGCGGATCGACCAGCCACATCAGAGGGGAGCTTCTTCTAACCGTGTTTGCCATCTTCAGATGCTATTTCGTGAGGCGTGAAACGTACGGTGACCCGTTGCCTTTACGCTTCCCGACTTACCTTGAATGTTCCGTAGGTTACTGCCGTTGCCGAAGGCCGTCGAGGATGTCTTGCGGGATGTCGCCTTCGGAGGCATGCTGGCTACGCTGGAGCGCGCGGATGTACGCCGTGATGGCCCACCGGTCGGCGACGGGGATCTGCGGTCCATAGGGCTGCATGGTGCGGATCCCGTTCGTGATCACGTCGAAGAAGTACCCGTCGGCCTCGCCGCGCAGACGGTCGTTGTGGTAGCTAGGCGCAGGGACCATGCCGTAGCCGCCCGTCGAGACCGGCCCCTGACCGTCGCCCACCTTGCCGTGGCACGGAGCGCAATAAACGTTGAAGCGCGCGCGGCCCCGGAGCACCAGCTCGCGCGTGACCGGCATCGGCATCAGCCGAACCAGCGACCCGTCGTCTTCACGCCCCCGATAGAAGCGCGTATCCTCACGCAGAAAGCCGCGCGCCACCGTCCCCGGCACCGGCGGGCGCATGGCCCGTCCGTCGGCGAAGAAAGCATTGGCCTCCTGCGCCTCGAAGCGAGGCTGCATATCCATGTTCGGATTGATGTGGATCGGCGGCTTGTCCGAAACCGTCCCCCGGCAGCCCGAAAGCGCCAGGGCGGAAAGCAGCATACCGACAACGAAGAGGTTTTTCATACGTCTGTTTCGATTTCTCGCTTCGGATCACGCACCGGCCCCGTCACAGGCGGGCTTCCGAGACGTTCCGGGAGGCCCGATCCGTCGTTCATAGTTCCGTAGGCACGCTCACGCCTGCGCTTTTTCAACCGCCTCGCCCCGCACGTCCCCCGCCGGCCCCTGCTCCGTCCCGAGGTCTTCAATGACCTCGACGTAGAGCGCCCCGAGGTCGCGCAACAACTGCTCGGTCTTTTCCATGTCGAACCGCCCGTCGCTGGCGGCGACGTGAAGGAAGAAGGCGTCGTCGGTGACGCGGCTGAAGTTTTCCGAATAAAAGAGCGGGTTGTAGGGGCGCGGCAGGCCGTTGAGCGCGAACATGCCGGCCACCGCCGCGAGCGCCGCGAAGAGGATCGTCAGTTCGAACATGATGGGGATCGACGGCTCCCAGGCGAAGAACGGCTTGCCGCTGATGTCGAGCGGGTAGTCGACGCCGCCGGTCCACCACTGGAGCCACGTGGCCACGGCCAGCCCGGTGATGCCGCCGACGAGCGTGATGTAGCCGACCTTCGAGTTGCCCAGCCCCATGGCCCGGTCCATGCCGTGCACCGGAAAGGGGGAGTGGGTGTCGAAGTGCTTGTAGCCGGCCTCGCGCACGCCTTCGGCCGCATGAAGCAACGCGCCCGGATCGGAGAACTCGGCGAGCAGGCCGTAGACCTTGTCGCGCCGGGGCTCATAGATCCCCATCGTTGCCTTCGTTTCGCGCGTCAGTTCTTTGAGCATGGTCGTTTCGTATTGCGTCGTACGGCGCGAAAGATGCGCCGCGAAAAAACGTGTCTAGGATTTCCCCCGGTCCGATTCCGGCTTGCCCGCCGACAGGTCGTGCGCCGCGCCGTGACCGTCGCCGTGCCCCTCGTAAAAATGAGGGTCGGACTGCGGCATGACCATCTTCACCTCGGCGAGGGCGACCATCGGGAGGAAGCGCAGGAAGATCAGAAACAGGGTGAAGAACAGGCCGAACGAGCCGATGAGCGTCAGCACGTCGATGGCCGTGGGCGTGTAATAATCCCACGCGGACGGCAGGTAATCGCGGTGGAGCGACGTGACCACGATCACGAAGCGCTCGAACCACATCCCGATGTTGACGAAGATCGAGACGACGAACATGAAGGCCACGTTGCGCCGGAGCTTCTTGAACCAGAAGAACTGCGGGAAGAGCAGGTTGCACGACATCATGGTCCAGTACGCCCAGGCATACGGCCCGGTGGCCCGGTTGATGAACGCGTACTGTTCATACGGCGAGCCGGAATACCACGCGATGAAGAACTCGGTGATGTAGGCGAAGCCCACCATCGTACCCGTGAGCAGGATGATGATGTTCATCTTCTCCAGGTGGTTGATCGTGATGATGTTCTCCATGTGATAGACCTTCCGGGCGATCACCATGAGCGTCATCACCATGCCGAAGCCGGAGAAGATGGCCCCGGCGACGAAATAGGGCGGAAAGATGGTGGTGTGCCAGCCGGGAATGATCGAGACGGCGAAGTCGAACGACACGACGGAGTGCACCGAGAGCACGAGCGGCGTGGCGAGGGCGGCCAGCAGGAGATAGGCTTTCTCATAGTTGCGCCAGTGTCGGTTGGCGCCGTTCCACCCCAGGGCAAAGAAACCGAGCACTTTCTGGCGGAGCTTCTTCGTCAGAGGCGTGCGGTCCCGGAGCGTGGCCAGGTCCGGCACGAGACCGACGTACCAGAAGACGAGCGAGACGGTGAAGTAGACCGAGACGGCGAAGACGTCCCACAGGAGGGGGCTTTTGAACTGCGGCCACATCTCCATCTGGTTCGGGATGGGCAACGACCAGTAGATGGCCCACACCCGCCCGACGTGGATCGTCGGGAAGAGCAACGCGCATATGACGGCGAAGATGGTCATCGCCTCGGCGGAGCGGTTGATGGCCGTGCGCCACTTCTGCCGGAAGAGATAGAGAATGGCCGAGATGAGCGTCCCGGCGTGACCGATACCGACCCAGAAGACGAAGTTGACGATGGCGTATCCCCAGCCGACGGGATTGTTCAGCCCCCACACCCCGACGCCGTTCCAGAACAGATAGGCTACCGAGAGGAGGAGGATCATCAACCCGATGTTGGCGATGGAGAACGCGCCGTACCAGGCCATGGGCGTCTTCTTCTCCGTATGCAACGCCACCAGATCGGTAACTTCGTGGAACGACAGGTTGCCGGCCACGAGAGGCGGGTCGTCGTGATAACCGTCGCCGGCGGTAAAGGCGAGGGATTTCCCTGTGCTTGCCGTGCTCACAGATGTTGTGGTTTTGGTTGAAAGTCTAAAAGACGAAGGACGACGGGACGGCCTCAGGCCTCTGCCGAAAGCCGGGGGTTCGGGTTGGTGACGCGCCCCAGGTACGACGTGCGCGGCTTGACGTTCAACTCGGCGAGCATCTCATAACGTCGCTCGCTCGCCCGAACCTGCACGACCTTGCTGTTCGGGTCGTTGAGGTCGCCGAAGGTGATGGCCTGCGCCGGACATGCCTGCTGGCAGGCCGTCAGCACCTCGCCGTCGCGGATCGGGCGATCCTCAAGCTTGGCCCGTTTGTTGACCTCGCGCACGCGCTGAATGCAGTACGAGCACTTCTCCATCACCCCGCGCGAGCGCACCGTCACGTTCGGGTTCTGGGTCATCTGCACCTGCACCGGCAAGGTCTTCGTCCAGTTGTAAAAATTGAACCGGCGCACCTTGTACGGGCAGTTGTTTGCGCAATAGCGCGTGCCGATGCAGCGGTTATAGATCATCTGGTTGGTGCCGTCGGGCGAGTGCACCGTGGCCGCCACCGGACACACCGACTCGCACGGCGCGTTCTCGCAGTGCATACACGGCACCGGCTGAAGCACCATCTGCGGCTCCTCGACGCTGTCCGTCTCGCTGGTGAAGTAGCGGTCGAGCCGGATCCACTGCATCTCGCGCCCGTTGGCCACCTCCTCCTTGCCGACCACCTGAATGTTGTTCTCGGCCTGGCACGCGATCACACAGGCATTGCACCCCGTGCACGTGTGCAGGTCGATCACCATCGCCCACTGGTTCTTGTAATAGGGGTTATCCTTGTAGGCGTCCTGTTTCGTCGGATGGTTCTTCTCCCAGAGCGTGGGGTACTCCTCCCACGGTTCGCGGATCGGCTCGGGGTCGCCCTCTCGGACGAACGCCGGGTTGGCCCGGTATTCCTCGACCGTCGCCATGCGGAAGACGTGGCGCTTGCGCACCTGCTCCATCTCCTCGGGCAACGCGCCGTGGTCCTGCGTCGTGGCGATCATGTAGTCGCCGTCGGACTTCGAGACCTGAGCGCCGGCGGCCACGTGGAAGGCCGCCGTCGTGCGGAGCGACGCCACGTTGACGCCCACTCCCGTGGCCACGGCGCCGTGACCGTAAATGTCGGTGTGGTCGTCGAGGTCGAAGAAATTCGTGTGGCGCTCGGGCCGCTGCGAAACGATGGCGCGCCCGTAACCGAGCGTCACGCCGATGGAGTTGTCGGCATAGCCCGGCTGAATCCACACGGGGAGTTCGACGCTGTTCCCGCCGAGGCTGACCCGGATGCGGTCGACGAAATGCTTGCCGTTCTCCAGCCGCACCGTCACGCCGAGCCGTTCGGCGGTGGCCGGACTCATCATGGCCACGTTGTCCCACGTGATCTTCGTGGTGGGGTCGGGCAGTTCCTGCATCCACGCGTTGTTGGCAAAGCTGCCGTCGAGCACTTTCGGGTCGAGGCGGAAAACGACCTCGAGGTCGTCCGCGCCGATGGCGGGCGCGGCATAGGCTGCGGGCGCGCGCGCCGGGATCCGGACCGCGGCATAGGCGCTCTCGGGCAGGAAGCCGTCGTGGAGCACGCGCCGCCACGCTTTCTCGAAGTCGCCGCGCAGCACGCTGCGCCAGTGGTCGCGAACGAGGTCGTAGCCCGGCGTGTCGAGGCCGGTGGCCAGCGTGTTCAACACTTCGATTTCGGAGTGGACGTCGTCGTAGAGCGGAGCGATGAGCGGTTGGATGACCGCCATCGTGCCGTCGTAGGCGCGGCCGTCGCCCCAGGCTTCGAGGTAATGGGCGCGGGGGAGGTGCCACCGGCAGGCCGCCGCCGTCTCGTCTACGTGCGGGCCGAGGTGGATCGTCTCGGCTACGTTCGAGAGCGCGCCGGCGAAGTCGAGGTCGGCGGGCGCGTCGTAGACGGGGTTGCAGCCGATGATGAGCAGCGCATCGACGTTGCCGCCGCGCATCTCGCCCACGAGGTTGTTCAGCGAAAGGTCGTCCGAGGCGCCGGTGTCGAAGAGCGTCATGGTCCGCCCGACGCTGCCGAGGCGGCTGTTGACGGCGGCGCACAGCGCGTGCACCTCGGGCGGCTGCGTCTCACCGGCCAGCAGCACCCCGGTGTTGGCGGACTGCCGCAGGTCGTTGACGATCTCGACGACGTACGGATGATCGGCGAAGGCCGCGCCGGCCTCGCCCACGTTCACTCCCAGGCGCGCCGCGATGGCCGCGGCGAAGGCCGGGATCTCGCTCGAGCGCAGGCGCAGGCGGTTGTCGGCCATGCCGCCGGTGATCGAAAAACCGCTTTCGACCACGTAAAGGCGGCTCATGGCCCCGTTCTCCAGTCGCCGCCCCTCGCTGAACGAGCGCGTGTTGTGGATCATGTCGCGGTCGGCGGGGCCGAGGAAATCGGCGTCGAGACTGACGATGGTGCGGGCGCGGGCGAAGTCGTAGCGCGGGCGCACCGCGCGCCCGAAGGCCTGCCGCATGCCCTGCGCCGCCGGGTCGGCGTCGTACGTCGCCCAGCGGAGCGCGCCGAAGGTCGAAGCCATCGCGCGCCGCAGCCCGGCCACGGTCATCGACGAGGTCGCCTCCATGAGCACGGCCACCCGCTTCGTCCCCGCGTCGGCTACGAACGACCGGCAGAAATCGACGAAGCGCTGCCAGTCGGCTTCGTCGCCGTCGCGGAGGACGTGCTGCGAGCGGTCGGGGTCGTAGAGGTTGAGGATCGAAGCCTGCTCGAAGACGCTCGTCGTGCCGCGACTCTCCGGGTGCTCCGGGTTGCCCTCGATCTTCGTCGGACGTCCGTCGGTGCTCTCGACGAGCAGGCCCCGCAACGCGCCCCGAAACGGCATCGACGTGGCGTACTGCATCGGGACGCCGGGAATCATCTCTTCCGGCTTGTGCGCGAACGGCATGATGTGCTGCACCGGACGCCGGCACGCCGTCAGCCCGGCCAGCGCCATCGAAGCGCCCATGAGCTGCAGAAACTGCCTGCGGGAGGCGCCGCCGGGACCTTCCGAGGCGCCCGGCAGAAACTCGTGCGCCGCGACCTTCCGGAACTCCGGATCGTCGTTGCGGTGGTGGAGGCTGCGCCAGAACCGGGGCCGCGAGGGTTCTTCGTTCGACGCGGCGTCGATGACGGGAAGCTCGATCATACGCTATCGGGAAACCGTTTCGGGATACGACCCCTCCGGCGCACGTCCGCCGAAGCCGACGCCGGGAGCCCGAAGCCCGAAACCTCTTCATTTAGTTAGTAATGACACCCGGAGCAGTACGTGGGGGGCTCGATGTGCTCGATCCGAATGCGCTCCATGTTGCGTTCGACGAAGTCGGCGGGCTGCACGTACCCCATCGTCGTAACCTGGTCGTTCGGGCGGAGGTAGAGCTCCGGCTGCCGGTGACATTCGAGGCACCACCCCATCGACAGCGGCTCGACCTGACGGACGACCTCCATCTCGTCGATGCGCCCGTGACACGTCTCACACCCCACCCCGTTGTTGACGTGCATGGTATGCGTGAAATTGGCGTAATCGGGCAGGTTGTGCACCTTCACCCACGGGATCGGGGCGTCCGTGGCCCAGCTCTCGCGCACCGGAAGCAGCTTCAACGATTCGGTGCGGATCTGGGTATGGCAGTTCATGCACGTCTGCGTCGGCGGCACGTTGGAATGATCGGCCACCTCCACCCAGTTATGGCAATACTGGCAGTCGATGCCCAGTTGCCCCGCGTGCAGGCGATGACTGTACGGCACCGGCTGCTCCGGCTCATACCCGACGTCGGTATACTCCGGCGAGAAGTAGTACCAGACAAAGAAGATCGTGAACACCCCGCCAAAGAGCGCGCCAATCAGCGAAATGTGAGGCAGGATGTTGGCCTTTTTAGGGAAAATCTGCGGCATACGAATCGCGAAGGTGGGCGATGGAAAAGAGGCGTCAACACAGACGGCGCTAAACCTAACCAATAATCCGCCATGAAGCGAGCACACGAGGTTGAATTTAGCAGTAAATGACCATTTTCACTCTATTTTGAAAACGATCAAAGCTGATTATTGCTGCCTTTTCGAGTCCCCGCTTCCCTAACCTCGCCCACTCCGACGCCTCCGGCGCACGCCGCACGCTCCTCCCCTCTCAACGACCCTCCGGGACAAAACGGGCAAAATCATCCATGTTTCCAATCCTGATTGACCGCAAGTGTGCGCCGTCCGAACGGAAGCGCGAACGATCCGTGAAGGTTTTTTTGATGGACGCCGTTCCGGAAAAAACCGGGGCCTCTTCCCCACGCAGCAGGGAACCGACCTGCTCTTTCCACCCCCGCCTCCCCATCGACGCAGCGGAAAGCTTTTCCCGAGGGCGCGTCCTTTTCCGCCGACCGGAGCCCTCCGGGACTTCGGACGAAGGGAGGCGCTATGTGCGTTCTTCCCGGTCCGCCGCGCGCGCCGGGGCCGCGTGCGATTGCCGGTGAAAGCGCCGTCCGAGCAACGCCGCCGCCGTGCCCAACCCGAGCACCAGTCCCCACCACAGGCCCGTCGGTCCGAGGCCGAGGACGAAGCCGAGGGCGTATCCGCCGACGAGCCCGACGCCCCAGTACGAGAACAGCCCGATGAACATGGGCACGCGCGTATCCTTGAGGCCGCGCAGCGCGCCGGAGGCCGCCACCTGCACGCCGTCGAACACCTGGAACACCGCCGCCACCCCGAGCAGGGCGACGGCCGTCGCCACCACGGCGTCGTTCGCCGGGTCGCCGAGGTCGAGGTAGAGCGAGACGATGGCGCGGGGCGCGAGCCAGAAGGCGAATGCGGCTCCGAGCATGACGAACGCCGCCAGCCCGATGCCTACGCCGCCGGCCCGCCGCACGCCCGCCGCGTCGCCCCGTCCGGCGGCCTGTCCCACGCGCACCGACGTGGCGAGCCCCACCCCGAGCGGCACCATGAACGTGAAGGCCGCGCACTGAATGGCCACCTGATGCGCCGCCAGCGCCGTCGTCGAGATCCATCCCATCATCATCACGGTGATCATGAACAGACCGGACTCGATGCCGAGCGAGGCCCCGATGGGCCATCCGATGCGAAAAAGCTTGCGGAAATAGTGCCAGTCCGGCTTGCCCATGCGCGCAAAAAGGCGGTACGCGCGAAAGTCGCGTTTGCCCTGAACATAGAGCAGCAAGAGCCCGAACATCGTCCAGTACACGAGGGTGCTCGCCCGGCCCGTGCCCACGAGGCCGAGCGCGGGGAAGCCGAGCTTGCCGTACATGAGCACGTAGTTGGCCGCCACGTTCAGCCCCACGCCTGCAAAGGCGATGAGCGTGACCGGGCGCGGGCGCGAAACCCCTTCGACGAAGCTCCGGAGCGCCACGAACCACAGAAACGGCAGGAAGCCCCAGCTGATGGCGCGGAGATAGGCTTGCGCGCGGGCGACCGTCGCCTCCTCCTGTCCCAGCAGCCGGAGCACGGGCGCGATGTTCCACAGCAGCGCCATTGCCGGGATCGCCATCGCCAGACCGAGCCACAGTCCCTGCCGCACGCTCCGCCCCATCGGCTCGGAGTCTTCCGCCCCGTATGCCTGCGAGACCATCGGCCCGACGGCCAGCACGACGCCCATACACACCATCAGCAGGGTAAAAAAGACCGAACTGCCCAGCGCCACGCCCGCCAGGTCTCCGGCTCCGAGCCGCCCCACCATCACCGTGTCGACGAAGCCCATCGAGATCTGCGCGAGTTGCGTCAAGACGAGGGGAGCGGCCAGCGCGAGCGTCTGCCGCACCTCGGTGCGAAGGATGTGGCGGGAGGGGGACATCCCGGCTTCCCGAAGGTGAAGGAGATAAAGGACAGCGTATACGGAAGCCGCCGCAATGCGTTCTGCCCCGACCCGCCTTCCCACGAACGGCCTGCGCGTCAGCGGTTCGCAGGTGTTCGCCGTCAGGGGGCTCGCATGGACTCGCCTGCGGCGCGTTTGCCCGCCGTCAGGTATGCCTGAGGCGCGTCAGGGGGTGCGTTCGTTCGCGTCAAGATCGCCTCCCACACCCCCGCACATTCTCCCGCCGGGGACCAACCGGCGGCGCGCGGCAAAACCCCCTCCCATCTCCCCGCGCCTCCCGTCGCCGTAGCTTCCCAAAAGAACAACCCGACCGGGACGGCGTTTTGTAGGATTTGAACATGTCCACCTCTCCGCTCATATCCTCCACGCCCGCCGCTCCGCCCGAGGCTCCCGCCGGGGTGCTCGACCTCTCGGTCATCATCGTCAACTACAACGTGCGCGAGTTCCTCGAGCAGGCGCTCCGCTCGGTGCGGCGAGCCGCCGAGGGCCTCAGCGTCGAGGTCTTCGTGGTGGACAACAATTCGGTGGACGGTTCCGTCGAGATGGTGCGCCGGGACTTTCCCGAGGTGCGCCTGATCGCCAACGCCGAGAACGCGGGCTTCGGGCGCGCCAACAACCAGGCCATTCGGCGCGCGCGCGGGCGTCATCTGCTCATCCTCAACCCCGACACCATCGTTCAGGAGGACACCTTCTCCACGCTTCTCCGTTTCATGGAGGCGCATCCCGAGGCCGGCGCCGTCGGCTGCCAGATCCTCAACCCCGACGGGGCCTTCGCGCCCGAGAGCCGCCGCGCCTTCCCCACGCCCCCGGTGGCTTTCTACCGCATGACCGGGCTGAGCCGCCTCTTCCCGAAGAGCCGCCGCTTCGGGCGGTACAACCTGACGTACCTCCCCATCGACCAGGTTGCCGAGGTGGACGCGCTCAGCGGCTCGTGCATGCTCGTGCGGCACGCCGCCCTCTACTTCGCCCGCGAGACGTGGTTGCGGGAAGACGAC
>JALSSK010000120.1 GCA_026984335.1 Rhodothermales bacterium | reverse complement strand
GGTGGATGACGTTGAGATCGCCGTTCGAGAGGCGGTCCGGCATTTCTCGCCGCGCCCGAACCCCATCCCGCACGCGATAGAGCAGGAGCACGTCGAGCGCGAAAAGGGCGATCACGAGGACGAGCGCCACCCGCCCGAGCGTCGTGAAGACGGGCGCGAAGTGCCCCGCCACGAACAGCAGCACGACAACGACGAGCGCGAGATAAAGCCGACGACCGGCAAAAAGGGAGCGGAGGAAGGACACGCTTCGAAGGGGATGCGAACGAAGAACGACGTCGGAGTATACGACGTCTGCCCCACGGTTGCACGAAGAACGGGACTTCCGGCGTTCGCCGTCACGGCCCTGTCCTTCGGCTTGCGTCACGCTCCACCGCCCATACATAAACTGCGTGCATTTGTGATCGGACCCGAAAGGGTCTATTTTTCGAGACACGCTTCTTTTCGCGGCGCAACTTCTCCCGGAGGTTTCCGTCAGGGAAGCCTCTCTATGCACGACAACCGCTAAGGATCGAATCATGCGCGCGTATAGCCACGATCAAATGCTCGTTCAGGTCCCGGCTTTCGCCGGGTAGCGGTCCTTTTCACGCGGCCGCTCTCGGGTTCGAAAACACGAACCGGCGGTTGCGTTGCTTCTCCTCCAGCCCTTCTTCTCGGGCGCTCCGTTCCGGGAGTGATAGACCGCCGCCGGGCTTCGGACAGATCCCCGATCCGCCTCGTGTTCTCGGTCCGGATGACCTCCTTCCCCTTCGACGCCGGTGGGCTTTCAGGCGTCTCCTTTCCCGAACCTTCTCCCATGTCAGACGCTCCTTTTTCCCGGCCCCCCGTCGAGCGCCCGCGAAGCCTGTGGCGCGACCTTCGCGCGTCGATGGCGGGCGAGCGATACGATTTCACCGCCGGAGGGCTTGGGCGCGCCATCTTCCTGCTCTCCGTGCCGATGGTGCTCGAAATGTTCATGCAGGCGATCTTCGAGGTCGCCGACATCTTCTTCGTGGGCAGGCTCGGCGCGGACGCCGTGGCCGCCGTCGGTCTTTCGGCCTCTCTCATCATCCTCGTCTTCGCCGTCGGCATCGGGCTGAGCATGGCCGCCGCCGCGATGGTGGCGCGTCGCATCGGTGAGGGAGACGAGGAGGGCGCGGCGGTGGCGGCCGTGCAGGCGCTGGCCGTCGCCCTCGTCATCGCCGTGCCGGTGGCGGTCGTCGGCATCGTCTTCGCTCCGGACCTGCTCCGGCTGATGGGCGCGACGGAGGAGGTCGTCGCCGTCGGGCGCGGGTATTGCGCGTGGCTCTTCGGGGGGAACGTCACGATTCTGTTCCTCTTCCTCACGAACGCGCTCTTCCGGGGAGCCGGCGACGCGCCGCTGGCGATGCGCGCCCTGTGGATCGCGAACCTTCTCAACATCGCGCTCGACCCGCTGTTCATCTTCGGATGGGGAGCCTTTCCCGCCCTCGGCGTCACCGGCGCGGCCATCGCGACGACGCTCGGACGCGGCATCGGCGTGAGCTATCAGCTCGTCGCGTTGCTCCGGGGCCGGAGCCGCATCCACCTGCGCCGGCGCCACTTCCGCCTCGACGTCCCCGTGATGCGCCGGCTGCTCAAGGTCTCGGGCACAGGCATCCTTCAATACCTCATCGGCACGGCCAGCTGGATGGGCATCATGCGGATCGTGGCCGTCTTCGGCAGCGGCGCGATGGCGGGCTACACCATCGCCGTGCGCGTGATCGTCTTCGCCCTGCTGCCCTCGTGGGGCCTCGGCAACGCAGCGGCCACGCTCGTCGGGCAAAACCTCGGGGCGCGCCGGCCGGATCGCGCCGAACGCTCGGTATGGATCACCGGGCTGGTGAACATGGTCTTCCTCGGCCTTGCAGCGGTGCTCCTTCAGTTCATCGCCGAGCCGGTCGTGGGCCTCTTCTCGCCGGACCCCGAGGTGATCCGGTACGGGACGACGTGCCTGCGCATCGTGAGCCTGAGCTATGTCTTCTGGGCGTACGGGATGGTCGTCGTGCAGGCGTTCAACGGCGCGGGAGACACCGTCACGCCCTCGTGGATCAACTTCGTGTGCTTCTGGATCCTCCAGATCCCGCTGGCCTATGCGCTCGCGCTCCCGCTCGGTCTGGGTCCGAGCGGCATCTTCGTCGCCATCGCCGTCGCCCAGTCCACGCTGGCCGTCGTGAGCGTGTTCGCCTTTCGCAGGGGCCGCTGGAGGCGGCAGGTGATCTGACCGGCGGGCAAGGCCCTCCCGATCCCGCCGCGTTTCAACCGAGGCTCCAGTTCACGCCGCGCCCCTCCTCGGGATCGGGGAATCGCCACGTGACCGCGCCCTGATCGCAGGCATACAGACACGTGCCGCATTCGATGCAATCCTCGAACTGAAAATGCACGTGCCCCGCTTCGTCGAGCGTATAGCACTTGGCCGGGCACACATACGTGGTGCACTTGTGCGGACAGGTGGTATTACAGATCGACGTGTCGACGAGGATGTGCGCTCTGGCCTCCCGCCGCCCCTGATTGCGGTAGTGGACCAGTCCGAGCCGTTCCGAGATGCTGAGCTTTTTCATACGTTCCCTCGCCGGGACCACCGGCCTTCCCCGGATCTGTGATTACATGGCGCGCGCCGCTTTGACGCCGAGCTTGACGAGTTCCCAGTAGGAGGCGTGCCGTTTGATCGCCGCGCGGAGCATCTTGCCCGCCTTCTCCGTCGGGGCGCTGTCGATCGTGAAGAAGCTCCGCCCGAAGTCGCAGATGAGGTTCGGGATCGGGCCGAACATCTGAGGGCTGTGGAGCAGATGGACGGCGTCCTGGAAGGCGCGCATGTCTTTGAGCACGTAGCTGTTTTCGAGCGCCGTGCGGTAGTTCTTGAGCATCGCCGCGCTGAAGTCGCTCCGTTTCGAGGCCTCGATGACCGTCTCGGCGGCAAGGATGCCCGAACGCATCGCGTAGTCCATGCCCTGGATCGCCTTGCCCGCGTTCAGCAGCAACCCCGCCGCCTCGCCCGCCACGAGCACACCGTCGGCATAGATCTCGCGCGGCATCCCCCGGATGTCGCCGACGGAGACGACGTGCGCCGAGTATTCGAGCGCCTCGCCGTCGCGGATCATGTCGGCGACGACGGGGTGCGCCTTGAAGTCGTTGAGCAGATCGTACGGGGTTCGTTTCTTCGCGCAGAGGTCCTTCATGCCGAGCACGAGCCCGATCGACACCGAATCCCGGTTCGTGTACAGAAAACCGCCGCCCTCGACGCCGCCGCTCGCGAAACCGACGAACTCATTCGTCACCCCGGAGCGCCCGCGGAGTTGAAACCGATCTTCGATCACCTTCTCATCGAGTCGGATCACTTCTTTCACGCCCACGGCCACGTAGTCCGGCGGGACGTAGGCTTTCTGAAGCCCGACCTGCCGCGTGAGGAGGTTGTTCACGCCCTCGGCCAGGATCACGCAGTCGGCATAAAACGCCTCCTCGCCTGCCCGGATGCCGACGACCTTGCCGTCTTCCATCAGCACCTCCTCGACGAGCACGTTCGGCGCGAGGAACGATTCGTCCGGGACCGCGCTTGCCTCGATGGCCTCCTGCACTTTCGCCGAGAGCCAGTCGTCGAACTTCGCCCGGAGCACCGTCACGCCGGAATACGGCGGTTCGTCGAAGTGGGTGGACTTGAAGTCGAGCGAGAAGGCGGACTGCTCGTCCATGAACGTCAGCCGCCGGTGGTTGACGAAGCGGTCGAAGCCCGCCTCTTCCTCCTTCCAGTAGTTCGGCACGAGGCGAGCCAGGTCGCGGCCCCAGAGCACGCCGCCGGAGACGTTCTTCGCGCCGCAGAACTCCCCGCGTTCGATGAGGAGAAAACGTTTGTCGGCCCGCGCGAGCGTGAGGGCTGCGCTCAGCCCGGCGATGCCGCCGCCGACGATGATGCAGTCGAATTTCTCTTCCATGAGGGGGTCTCGCGTGAAATCCGTTTCGGGGCGGAGGTGTTCA
>JALSSK010000119.1:10000-17827 GCA_026984335.1 Rhodothermales bacterium | reverse complement strand
GAAGATGGCCTCCAGTTCGGCTTCCTTCCCGCGCTCGCACACGATGAGCATGCGTTCCTGGCTTTCCGAAAGCATGACCTCGTACGGCGTCATCCCTTCCTCGCGCATCGGCACGCGGTCGGCGTGGACGTTCATGCCGACGCCGCCTTTGGCGCTCATCTCGCACGAGGAGCACGTCAGCCCCGCCGCGCCCATGTCCTGGATGCCGACGACCACGCCGCTCCGGATGACCTCGAGCGTGGCTTCGAGGAGGAGCTTCTCCGTAAAGGGATCGCCGACCTGTACGCTCGGGCGTTTGGCCTCGCTGGCCTCGGAGATCTCCTCGGAGGCAAACGTTGCGCCGTGGATGCCGTCGCGCCCGGTGGCCGAGCCGACGATGTACACCGGGTTGCCGACGCCCTCGGCGATGGCCGAAGCCGTCTCGCCGACTTTCACGAGGCCGACGCTCATCGCATTGACGAGCGGATTGCCTTCGTAGGCGGGATCGAAGTAGACCTCGCCCGCGACGGTGGGCACGCCGAAGGAGTTGCCGTAGTCGCCGATGCCGCGCACGACGCCGTCGAAGAGGTAGCGCACGCGGGGGTTTTCGAGCGAGCCGAAGCGGAGCGAGTTGAGCGAGGCGATGGGCCGCGCGCCCATGGTGAAGATGTCGCGCTGAATGCCGCCGACGCCGGTGGCCGCGCCCTGATACGGCTCGACGGCCGAGGGGTGGTTGTGGCTCTCGATCTTGAAGGCGACGGCCAGCCCGTCACCGATGTCGACGAGGCCCGCGTTCTCCTCGCCCGCGCCCACGAGGAGCGCCTTGCCTTCGCGCGGGAGGGTCTTCAAAACGGCGATGGAGTTTTTGTACGAGCAGTGCTCGCTCCACATCACCGCGTAAATGCCGAGTTCGACGTACGTGGGCGTGCGCCCGAGCCGCTCGACGACCCGGCCGTATTCTTCTTCGGTCAGGCCATGTTCGAGCGCGAGTTCGAGCGTAACCTCGGGTTCGGTCAGCGTGGTGGGGATCATCAAAAAGCAAAAGTCAGAAGGCCGAAAGGCCGATGGAATACCGGCGAGAACGTTGAAAACCCCCGCCCACACATTACGTTTCAAGGATTTCTCTAAAATACAAAAGACCCCCGACCTTTCCGGAGAAGATCGGGGGTCCCGGCGCGAAGCCTATGTAAATTCAGAGCATTTATTTCATGAGCATCATGGTTTTGCTCTGAACAGTGGCTCCGGCGCGCAGCCGGTAGAGGTACATGCCGCTGGCCAGACGCGAGGCGTCGAAGCGCGCCGTGTACTGCCCGGCGGGCCGCTCCCCGTCGACGAGCACGGCCACGCGGCGGCCGGTGAGGTCGAAGACTTCGAGGCGGACGTGGGCCGCTTCGGGCAACGCATACCGGATGGTAGTGACGGGGTTGAACGGCTCGGGGTAGTTGCCCTGCAGCCGGGGCGCCTCGGCCACCCCGGATACGGGCGAGGCCGGGCGGGCGGGCGTCTCCGCCAGGGCGCGCGGCGCCACGGCCCCGATGACGGTCCACTTGATCTCCTCATAGGCCACCTCCATGTCTTCGAAGGGGCTGGCGGCATCGAGCCGCACCTCGGTGAGCCGGATGTCGGCGAAATTGTCCGCGCCCTTGGGCACCACCCGGATTTCCCCTTCGGCGCCGTTGCGCAGCACGGCGATGAGGAAGCCGTCCCATCCCTGGTTGGCCAGCGTGGCCATGCCGAAACCGTCGAGGGTCATGCCGGTGACCCCGAGTCGAAAGCCATTGGGCACGGTCCGCTCACGCAGGATGTTGCCGTTCCGCACGAACTGCAGGTTGAAGTCGGTCCAGCCGGTGGCCGGGTCGGCTTCGAGCTCGAAGAAGGTCTTGGTGCCGACCTGGATCGTGCTGAAACGCCACATGGAATCGAGCACCGCCGCATTGATGGTGCCCCCGAGGCTCCAGTCGAGGGACTCGCCGCTCCGCAGCGAGAGCGGGCGCATGTCGGTCCATACGCCGGCGGTCCCTTCCGGCAAGACGGTCCGGACGCCGTCGAGGCCGCTGTCGCCGATGTCGCTCCACAACAGGGAATCCAGCAAAGCCGTCACCAGGGCCTCGCTCTGCCGATTGGGAAAATGCTCGAGGCCGTATTTGTGGAGCGACGCTTCGAGAATGGTTACCTCACTCAACTGACGGGGGATGATGGTCATGCCGGTGATGTAGTCCGGCACGAGGGTCTGTCCCTGCGGGACGATGGCGACGCGGTCGCCATAGGCGGGCCTCTCGGCTCCCATGATCCAGATGTCTCGGGGCTTGATGAGCTGGTACGAGAATCCCAACACCGGCGTCGCCCCGGCCCGGCGGACATCGGGACCAAGCCCCAGAATATCCGATTCTTCGGCTTTCTCCAGGTCGGTTTTCTCGCACCATGTGAAATCCGGGAAGTCGCTGCCCCCTTCCCAGTCGATCCAGAGGATCTCGGGGAGATCGGGGAGGGGGAACGGGCCGGGTGGCGGCGTCCCCGGCCCCGGATCGGCAATGGTGGTGTCGATGACCACTTCGTCGCCATTGGTAACGACGATGCGGAGCGTCTCTATGTCGAGCGTGGGGAAGCTGATGCCCAGTCCGACGCCGGGGCCTACATCGTCACGCGGGTCTTTGGTTTCGACCACATCGAGCTGGACGATGTCGATTCGTTCGCTTGAGCCTTCGTTCCGTCCCTCCCACACGTGCGTGAAGCCGCGTCCCGGGACGAAGGTGTTCTCGGTTTCGTACAAAGGGGTGACCGAAAGCCCTTCGCTGTCCCCCACGTCAACGATGACGCCACTCCCGTCGTCCTGCTCGGCCGTAATGCAAAGGCGAAGCGAATCGACCAGGGCGGCCATCTCGGCATTGCCCGTTTTTTCCCACTGCATCATCGCCCAGCGGAGCGAGTCGACTTTGGTGACGGGTTGCGCGAAGGTCCACCCGGGAGCCGTCAGGAAGCCCAGCAGGCAAAGCATAGTGAGTTTTGATCTCATTTTTCCTTCTCCAGGTTGATTCATCCATATGATTCGGCGAGACTCCTTCCGAATCCGGGTCTTCGTTAACAATGGCGACACTTTGCTTCGCTTTTGGACACGCTTCCGAAAAAATCGCCTTCCCTGTAAAATTGCCTGAAATCAACGTATGTTATTTCGTCCGAAGGCGGTAATCACGGGCATGAGAGGGCACGAGACATGTTGAGAGAAGGAGACGTCACGCAGTGGCTCCAGCGGCTGAAGGAGGGGGAAGAGAATGCGCTGGAGCACCTGATGCCGTTGTTGTACGACGAGCTCCGGTTGATGGCGCGGCAGCATCTCCGGAAGGAACGCTCCGGGCACACGCTCAACCCGACGGCGCTGGTCAACGAGGTGTACCTGAAACTGGCGAAGCAGGAACAGATTCCGGCGACGCACCGCACGCAGTTTTTGGGAGTGGCCGGCCGGACGATGCGGCGCGTGCTGATCGACTATGCCCGTGCGCGAAAGCGCCTCAAGCGCGGCGGCGGACAATCTCCGATCCCTCTCGAAGAAGCCGCCCCCTTTCTCTCCGACACCGAGGCGGATGAGATCCTCGCCCTCGACGACGCGCTCGACCGCCTCGCCGCCGTGAACGAGCGCGGGAGCAAGGTGGTGCAATACCGCTTCTTCAGCGGCCTCACGCTCGAAGAAACCGCCGAGGTCATGGGGCTCTCGCTCAAGACGGTCCATCGCGCCTGGATCGCCGCGCGCGCCTGGCTGCGCAAGGAGATCGCGCAAGATCTGGACCTGTGAGCGGCCCCGCCTGACCAGGATCGCGACCGAACGTCGCCATTCAGAATAGACGCCTTTTTTGTTTTCACGCCCGCACCGCCATGGCTGCCTCCTGGGACCGTCTCGAGACCCTCTTCTTCGCCGCGCTCGAACGGATGCCCGAGGCGCGCGCCGCCTATCTCATGGAAGCCTGCGCGGACGACCCCGACCTCCGGCGGGAAGTCGAGGAGATGCTCTTCGCGCACGAAGAGGGCGATTCGCTCCACATCGAAGAACGGCTGCTTGCCGGCGCGCCGCCGGCGCCCGATCCCGAATCTCTGGCGGGGGCGCACGTAGGGCCCTATCACCTCAAGCGCCTCCTCGGGCAGGGCGGCATGGGGGCGGTCTACCTGGCCGAGCGCGCCGACGGTCAGTACGAACAGCGGGTGGCGCTGAAGCTCATCCGGGCCGGCCTGCACTCGGTGGAGATCGCCGCGCGTTTCCGGATGGAGCGCCAGATCCTCGCCCAGCTCGTCCATCCCCACATCGCCCACCTCACGGACGGCGGCATGACCGCCGACGGACGGCCCTACCTGGTGATGCAATACGTCGAGGGCATCCCCCTCACCACGTACTGCGACGCGCACCGGCTCTCCATCGAGGAGCGGCTGCGCCTCTTCGCCACGGTCTGCGCCGCCGTGCAGTTCGCCCATCGGAACATGGTCGTGCACCGCGACCTCAAGCCGTCGAACATCCTCGTCACGAAGGAGGGCGTGGTCAAGCTTCTCGACTTCGGCATCGCCAAACTGCTCGACGCCGAAGCCGCCGAGGGGCCGATGACGCGCGCGGACGTGCGCGTGATGACGCCGGAGTACGCCGCCCCCGAACAGATTCGCGGCGAAGCCATCACCACGGCGACGGACGTATACGCGCTCGGGGTGCTTCTCTACGAACTGCTCACCGGCCGCCACCCGTATCCATTGTCCCGGCGTTCGGGATCCGAGGTTGAGCGCGTGATCTGCGAGGACGACCCGCCGCGTCCTTCGCTGATCGTCACGAACGCCGCCGAGCCGGAGCCCTCGTTGTCGCCGGAGGCGGTGAGCGCCGCGCGCCGCACGCCGGTGCGCCGGCTGCGCCGGTTGCTTCGCGGCGACCTCGACAACATGGTGATGATGGCGCTTCGGAAAGAGCCCGCCCGGCGCTATACGTCCGCCGGCCAGATTGCCGAGGACATCGAGCGGTACCTGACGGGACGGCCCGTCATCGCGCAGAAGGACACGCTCGGGTATCGCCTGCGCAAGTTCGTCCGGCGGCATCGCGCCGGGGTGGCCACGGCTGCGGCGTTCGTGATCCTGCTCCTGAGCTTCACCGTGGTGACGCTGCTTCAGGCGCGGACGGTGGCCCGCCAGCGCGACCTCGCGCAGGCCGAGCGCGACAAGGCCGAGCAGGTGGCGCAAATGCTCATCGACCTGTTCAAGGGCTCCGATCCGACCGGAGCGCGGGGCGGCGGGATCACCGCGCGCGAGATCCTCGACGAGGGCGCCGAGAAGATCCGTCGCGAGCTGAAGGATCAGCCGGAGACGCAGGCGCGCATGCTGAGCATCATCGGCCAGGTCTACCGAAGCCTGGGTTTGTATGATCAGGCCCGTTCCGCCCTCGAAGACGCCGTTGCCCGGTACCGGCAGCGAGGAAGCCGATCGCTTGACTTCGCCACGGGGCTGAAAGAACTGGCCAACCTGAGGATTCGTCTCGAAGACCTGGACGCCGCCGAGCCGCTTTTGCGGGAAGCCCTCACCCTGCCGCCCCCCCACGACTCCAGCGACACCGAGCGGGCCAGCCTCCTCAACAGCCTCGCCCTCGTGCTCGAAGGGCAGGGGCGCACCGACGAGGCGCGCATCACCCTCCAGCGAGCCATCGAGATACGCCGCCGTGTCCTTGGCGACAAGCCGGACGAAAACCTGGCGGCCAACCTGAACAACCTCGCCAACTTGCTTCAGGACGAAGGGGAGTCGGAGGAAGCGGAGCACATGTACGAGGAGGCCCTCGCGATGGTCGAGGCGATCCGGGGGCCGGAGCATCCGTACGTCGCCTTCACGCTGAACAGCCTTGCCTCGCTGCACCAGGAACGCGGCAATTTCGAGCAGGCCGAGATCGAGTTTCGCCGCGCGCTCAGGATCGGCGCGGCTTTCTTCCCCGAAGACCATCCGTTCCTCGCCGTCGTGCACCACAACCTCGGCAAGCTGTACGAGGCCCGGGGCGACTTTCCGGACGCGGCCGGCGCCTACGAACGGGCGCTCGCGCTGCGCCGTCGCGCCCTTCCCGACGCGCACCCCGACGTCAGCGCTTCGCTCATCGGTCTGGCCCGGGTGCGCATGGCCCAGGAGCGCGCGCCGGCCGCCGTCGCACTGCTCCGCGAGGCGCTCGACATCCGACGCACGGCCTACGCCGACGACGACTGGCGCACGGCCCAGGCGGAGGTCCACCTCGGGCGCTGCCTCCTCGATCTCGGGCGCTATGCGGAGGCCGAGCCGTTGCTGCTGCACGGCCATCGCATCAGCCTGGAGCAGCGCGGCGCCGGAGACGCCCAGACCGAGCTTGCCCGCCGCGCGCTCGTCGCCCTCTACTCGGCCCTCGGACAACCGGAAAAAGCGGCTCCTTTCCTCAGCCCGCCGGCGCCGTGAGGCGCTCCGGCGTAGACAAAAAAAGCCCTGCCGTCAAAAGACGACAGGGCTTTGAATCAAGAGACCTCGGCGACGACCTACTCTCCCACCACAGGGGCAGTACCATCGGCGCTGCAGGGCTTAACTTCTCTGTTCGGAATGGGAAGAGGTGGTTCCCCTGCGCTATAGTCACCGAGATCAAAAGGGCGACATGATGAAAGTTCCGTAGCGCAGCTGCCGGTATCAACGGGCCAACGAGCGCCCGTGAAAGGTGACATGTGTAAAAATAAAGCGTTAAGTCTGACGGGTAATTAGTACGGCTCGGCTGAACACATTGCTGTGCGTACACCTGCCGCCTATCAACGTCCTAATCTTGAACGACCCGTAGGGGAGACCTCATCTTGCGGTGGGCTTCGTGCTTAGATGCCTTCAGCGCTTATCCCATCCGAACATAGCTACCCTGCGATGCAGCTGGCGCCACAACAGGTACACTAGAGGTTCGTCCACTTCGGTCCTCTCGTACTAGAAGCAGATCCGCGCAAGTCTCCTACGCCCACAGCAGATAGGGACCGAACTGTCTCACGACGTTCTGAACCCAGCTCGCGTGCCGCTTTAATGGGCGAACAGCCCAACCCTTGGGACCTTCTCCAGCCCCAGGATGCGACGAGCCGACATCGAGGTGCCAAACCTCCCCGTCGATGTGAACTCTTGGGGGAGATCAGCCTGTTATCCCCGGCGTACCTTTTATCCTTTGAGCGACGGCCCTTCCATTCGGAACCGCCGGATCACTAAGCCCAACTTTCGTTCCTGCTCGACCTGTATGTCTCGCAGTCAAGCATCCTTATGCCTTTGCACTCTTCGCATGATTACCGACCATGCTGAGGATACCTTTGGGAGCCTCCGTTACTCTTTAGGAGGCGACCGCCCCAGTCAAACTACCCACCTGACACTGTTCCTCGACCGGATAACGGCCGCAGGTTAGGCTCCAACCAGAACAAGGGCGGTATTTCAAGGGCGACTCCACGGCGCCTGGCGACGCCGCTTCACAGTCTCCCGCCTATCCTACACATGTTCTGGCCGAAGTCAATGCCAAGCTGCAGTAAAGGTGCACGGGGTCTTTCCGTCCCGCTGCGGGTAGCCGGCGTCTTCACCGGCACCACAATTTCACCGAGCTCGCGGTTGAGACAGTGCCCAAGTCGTTGCACCATTCGTGCAGGTCGGAACTTACCCGACAAGGAATTTCGCTACCTTAGGACCGTTATAGTTACGGCCGCCGTTTACCGGGGCTTCAGTCGCGAGCTTCGCCTCCGAAGAGGCTAACACGCTTCCTTAACCTTCCGGCACCGGGCAGGTGTCACTCCCTATACGTCATCTTACGATTTAGCAGAGAGCTGTGTTTTTGTTAAACAGTCGCTTGGGCCGTTTCACTGCGGCCTACCCTCG
>JALSSK010000119.1:0-5000 GCA_026984335.1 Rhodothermales bacterium | reverse complement strand
AACCCGCGCCGGGGGAGACGGCGCCGCAGGGTTCGGGCGTGAAACTGTGGTACAGCACCGGACTCGGCGAAACGTACGTGACGGTGCCGAAGGTGGCCGGCATGAGCATCGAACAGGCCCGCGCCTTCCTCCTCGAACACCGGCTTCGCTCCGTGGTCATCGGCGAGGAGAAGGGCGTGGTGAAAAAGCAAAGCCCGGAACCGGGCACGAGCGTCCGCGAAGGCTTCGAGGTCCGCCTCTTTACCCAGTAAACCGGAGACCGAACACAGTAAACCGAAGACCGAACACAGTAAACCGGAGACCGAACACAGTAAACCGAAGACCGACACGCCCGAAAACAAAAAAGCCCCCACGGCGACGAGACCGGGAGGACGAAGCGCGACGCGGCGACCGGCTCTACTGGAACATGGCCTTGATGCTGCCCCACGTGCGCCGGATGGCCGTCGGTGTATAGTTGACCGATTTGGAGACGAGGATCTGACGCAGGCCGTTGTTGAAGACGGCCTCCAGCCGATAATCCACCTGCTCGCTCGCGGACTTGTACACCTGGTCGTCTTTGAAGGTATACGTCTTGTTCGGCCCGTGCGCGGGGATCGCCTGAAGCTTGACGAAGTCACCATTGCTGCGGATCGAGCGGCGATGAATCTCGTATTCCCGCACGTCGCTCTCTTCCTCCATCTGCCAGGAGATGATGAAGTTCTGCCCCGCGTCGTTCTCTACGTTGAAGAAACTGAGTCTGACCCCATAAAAGCCGGCGCTCGCTCCCATCAGGAGAAAAAGGAGCCCTATGAGGTAAGCCGATCGCTTCATGGAGAAAGGAGTGTTCGCGCAACGAAACGGAGCAAGATAGCGGCAAGGGTCTGAAAAGGTCAATCCTTTTACGCAAGCTTTATACACCGCACCGGCGTTCAGAACCCAAGCGAGGCGCAATCGGGGCGTCTTCCGGGGGCGTGGGAGGACCTCATGCCTCCTCGCCGGAGCGGTTCGGACAATCCTCCCGGCGGCAATGCCCATACATGTGGAGCGAGTGATGCCGAATGTCGAACTGGAAAATCTCGGACACCATCTCCTGAATGCTCTGGATGCGGGGGTCGCAAAACTCGAAGAGCTCGTTGCAATCCATACAGATCAGGTGATCGTGCTGCCAGAAGCTGTAGGCGCGCTCGTATTTCGCCTGTTTGCTGCCGAACTGGTGACGAACGACGAGGTTGCAATCGACCAGCAGGTCGAGCGTGTTGTAGACCGTGGCGCGGCTGACGCGGACGTCTTTTTGCTTGAGGCGCAGGTAGAGCTCATCCGCGTCGAAGTGGTCGTCGGTGGCGTAGACCTCGTCGAGAACGGCGAAGCGTTCCGGTGTTTGCCGCTGGTTGCGCGCCTTCAGGAATTCGCTGAAGATGCGGCGCACTTCTTCGGCTTGTTGCTTCGGCAGGGACGGCATAAGGAGCGTACTCGGTGAGCAAAAGGGGACGAGCGGGCTCCGGCCCACGTTTCGACACGTCCCTTCCTTATCCGGATGAACCGACGCCGGAAATCGGGGTTCCTCGACGCCGGGGGAGGCGCGGGCGGAGGTCCGCCCAGATCTGCGCGTGGATCACCTCTACGGGCTGCGCGCCGTCGATGCGGACGAAGCGGTCGGGCTCCGCTTCGGCGAGACAGCGGTAGGCCTCGGCCACCCGCTTGAAGAATGCCAGGCCGGCCGCCTCCATGCGGTCGGCGGCGGCGGCGCGCCGGGCGAGCGCCTGCTCCGGCGTCAGCTCGATCAGATACGTGCGGTCGGGGCGAAGCCCGCCGGTCACGTGGGCATTGAACGAGCGGAACCACTCCAGGCTTTCGAGGCCGCGCCCGCCGCCCTGATAGGCCGTGCTCGAATCATAAAAGCGGTCGCACACGACGACGCTTCCCGCCGCGAGTTCGGGCCGGATGCGCTCGGCCACGAGCTGAGCACGGGCGGCGGAGAAGAGCAGGAGCTCGGCGAACGGCTCGATGTGGAGGGCGGGATCGAGGAGGAGATCGCGCACGCGCTCCGAAAGCGGCGTCCCGCCGGGCTCGCGGACGGCCAGCGTGGGCAAGCCCTCCTCCTCCAGACGCGCCACGAGCAGACGCACCTGCGTGCTCTTGCCGCTGCCGTCGAGCCCCTCAAATGTCACCAGCATGGCGGTTCCTCTCGCGCAAGGCCTCCGGGCCGCAAAAGCGCCGCTTCGACGCGGACGGCGGAGGCTGAATTGATCCCTTCTCCATCGAAAACGAGAATCTACAAATCCTACGTTATAGTTATAACACGCGGGAGATGAGATCCTTGCAAATGGCCGGGTATCCGTTTATTATTGACATATTCGGTTGAACCTTTTAGACGCTTCCGCTTTTAAGCATTTCGGTCCTTCGGTGCACGCATAACCCAGCGGCGTTGTATGAGCATGTTCGATTTCGAATTCGAGGACTTCGATGATTTTACCGGCGAAACGCGCCTCCAGGACCTGGCGGCGTCGTTCGAGGAAAACGACGAAGCGTATTTCGATTCCGACACGCTGGAGGATATCGCCTCCTTCTACTTCGAGGAAGGCCGGTTCGAAGACGCCCTTCGGGTGATCGACCGGCTCCTCGAGATGTATCCCTTCTCTTCGGACGGATGGATGCGGCGCGGCATTTTGCTCAACAACCTCGGGCGTCACACCGAGGCGCTGACGGCCTATGAACGCGCGCTCACCTTGAACCCCGTCGACGCCGAGACGATGATCAACCGCGGCATCACGCTCGACAACCTCAACCGGGGAGAGGAGGCGCTCGAAGCCTACGAGGCAGTGCTCGAACTCGACCCGCTCAACGACGAGGCGCTCTTCAACCGGGGCGTCGCGCTCGAACGCATGAACCGGCTCTCCGAGGCCGTCGCCTCCTTCGAGCGATGCGCCGAACGGAACCCGGAGCACCCCGAAGTATGGTACGAACTCGGCTACTGCTACGACCGCCTCGGCGAAGACGAGCGAAGCATCACCTGCTACGACCGCCACCTCGACATCGACCCGTACTCCCAGGATGCCTGGTACAACCGGGGCATCGTGCTCAACCGGCTCGGGCGCTATCGCGACGCCGTCTCGTCGTACGACATGGCTATCCTCGTGATGGAGGAGTTCGCCTCGGCGCACTACAATCGGGGCAATGCCCTGGCCAACCTCGGCGACTTGCCGGGCGCCATCGAGAGCTATCTCCGCGTGATCGAGCTCGAAGGCGGGGACGCGGCCACCTGCTACAACATCGCGCTGGCCTATGAAGAACTGGAACAGTACGAAAAGGCCGTCGCGTACTTCGAGCGAGCGCTGGCCGAAGACGACGCGTACGCCGAAGCCTGGTACGGCCTCGGCTCCAGCCTCGACGCCCTCGGGCGTCACGAAGAAGCGATGACGCACTTCAACCGCGCCATCGTGCTCAGCCCGGAGACGCCGGAGTACTGGTACGCCAAAGGCGATTGCGCCTATAACCTGGGCCGCCTCGACGACGCGCTCGCCGCCTATCGCACGGTCGTGCGCGTGTCTCCGGAGAACCGGGAGGCCTGGCTCGACTACGCCGAGACGCTCTTCGAAGCGCAGCGCGTGGAGGAGGCCCTGAGCGCCTACCGGCAGGCCCTCGACCTGAAGCCCGACTGCGCGGGCGCGTACTTCCATCAGGCAAAAGCGCTCTTCGCGCTCGGACGCCCCGAGGAAAGCATCCGCTCGCTCAAAATGGCCTTCTGCCTCGATCCGAAAAAGAAGGACGAGTTTCAGAAAACCTATCCCGACCTCTACCGCGACGCCCACATCCGTCGCTTGCTGGATCTCGACGGATAGACGTACGCGCTTTCCACCAAAGTTTCGCGCCAGGGCAGACGGGTTGTCGTCTGCCCTGTTTTATGTTCTCCCTCCCCGCAACGAAGGCCCCCGCACGGCATGATCCGGCTCCGCAGCTTGTACGACTGGGTGCTCCACTGGGCGAAAACCCCCTATGGCACGGCCGCGCTCTTCGTGCTGGCATTCGCAGAATCGATGTTCTTCCCCGTGCCGCCGGATGTGCTGCTCATCGCGCTGGCGCTCGGACATCGGCGAAAGGCGCTCTTCTTCGCGCTCGTGTGCAGCGTCGCCTCGATCCTCGGCGGCGTCGGCGGATACGCGCTCGGCCACTTCCTCTGGCTCACCGACGGCGGCTTCACCCCGGTGGCGCAGTTCTTCTTCGACCACATCCCGGGCTTCGACCCGGAGGCCTATTTCCGGCTCGGGAAACAATTCGAAGAATGGGGCTTCGCCATCATCTTTACGGCAGGCTTCACGCCCATCCCGTACAAGCTCTTCACCATCAGCGCGGGCGCCTTCGACATCAGTTTCCCCCTCTTCGTGCTCGCCTCGGCGGTCAGCCGCACGGCGCGCTTCTTCCTCATCGCCGGGCTCATCTGGAAGTTCGGCGAGCCCATTCAGGCCTTCATCGACAAGTACTTCAACCTCCTCGCCCTCGCCTTCACGGTCCTGCTCATCGGCGGCTTCGTCCTCGTCAAATACGTCCTCTGACGCGGCTCACCTGACGAGCGTGAGCTCTTCCGTCTCCCCGAAGCGCTCGCCGACGACGCGCACGAAGTACGTCCCGCCGGAGCGTCCGGAGGCGTCGATGCGGAAGCGGTATTCGGTCCCGGCTTCGAGCGGCCCGTCATGGATCTTGGCCACGCGACGGCCCGCGGCGTCGTACATTTCGATGCGCACCCGTTGCGGCTCGGCGACGATGAGCGTGAGCGAGGCGGTGTCGGTGAACGGGTTGGGGAACGGCGGCGCGAGCACGAAGGCGCCCGGCACCACGAGCACCTCCACTTCGGGCGAGAACGTGAACGCGCCGTCGAGGCTGATCTGCTTGAGACGGAAGAGGTGGCGTCCCGGCGGCAGCCCCTCGATGCGGTGCGTGTACGCGCGCGCCTCGGTGGTCGTGCCTGCGCCCGGCACGAAGGCCTCCGTCGTCCACTCCTCCCCGACCAGGCGCTGCACCTCGAA
>JALSSK010000118.1 GCA_026984335.1 Rhodothermales bacterium | reverse complement strand
GTGGTACGCCGACGGCGTCAACGCCTACCTCGACCGGCTCGACGACAGGGACCTCCCCTTCGAATTCCGGCTCCTCGGCTATCGGCCCGAACGGTACGGCCCGATCCACGCGATCCGGCTGCTTCAATACATGAACTTCGACCTCTCGTATCGAACCGACGATCCGGGGTACGCGGCCCTGGCGCGGGAGATGGCTCCCGAAGACTATGCGAGGCTCTACCCCCGGTTTTCGCGGCTCTACAAACCCATCGTGCCCGAAGACGCATCGTCCGCTTCGCTCGCTCCCCCCCGGGAGCCGCCGGCGCACGTGCGCGGTGCGGCCCGGACGATGGCGCGCATGGAGGCGCGGGCGGCCGCTCTGCGGGGGACCTTCGCGGAAGGGTTCATCGACGGGAAAGGGTCGAACAACTGGGCCGTCAACGGCGCGCGCTCGGCCACGGGCATGCCGATCCTCGCCGGAGACATGCACCTCTCGCT
Source organism: Rhodothermales bacterium (assembly GCA_026984335.1). GTDB lineage: Bacteria > Bacteroidota > Rhodothermia > Rhodothermales > ISCAR-4553 > JALSSK01. The sequence continues at coordinate 3,523 of JALSSK010000118.1, read as the reverse complement.
CACCCTCCCGGCGATCTGGTATGAGGTGCACCTCGTCACGCCGGAGATGAACACCTACGGCGTGGCCGCTCCGGGCTCGCCGCTCCCCGTCGAAGCCTTCAACGAGCGCCTCGGCTGGGCCTTCACGAACACCGGCTCCGACCAGATCGATCATTATGCCCTCGACCTCGACGAGACGGGCCTCCGGTACCGCTTCGAAGACGGCTACCGCGATCTCGAAGTGGTGATCGACACGATCCGCGTCAAAGGCGAGCCGCCCATGCTCGACACGCTGTACTATGCCCACTGGGGGCCGGTGACCATGGACGCTGACGGCGCGGTGGCGACGCAGTGGACGGCGCATTTCCCGAGCCACACGCTGGGAGCGCTCTGGGGGATGAACCACGCGCGCGACTATGCCTCGTTCGAGGAGGCGCTCCGGCGGTGGGACACCCCCATGCAAAACATCCTGTACGCGGGAAAAGACAGCATCATCGCCATACGCTCGACCGGCTTCCTGCCGATCCGGAAAGGCGGGCACGGCATGGGCCTGCTCGACGGCGCGACGGACGCCTTCGCCTGGACGGGGCGCGTGCCGTTCGAGGAGCTTCCCCACGCCGTCGATCCCCCGCGCGGCTACCTCACCTCGACGAACCAGCAGCCCGCCGGCCCGGACTATCCGTACTACCTCGGTCACGACTGGCGCTCGGCCTATCGCTCGCTCCGCATCGACGCGCTCCTCCGGGGCAAGCCCGCGCACACGCTGGCGGACATGAAGGCGTATCAGGCCGACGTGCACGCCGTTCAGCGCGACCTCTTCGTGCCGCTCCTCGACACGCTCTCCGGCCTCTCGCCCCGCGCCGACACGCTCCGCGCCCTGCTCGCCCGGTGGGACGGCGACACCTCCGTCGATCGCACGGAGCCCATCATCCTCGACGACTTCCTCCGGGCGCTCCGGAGGCTCGCCTGGGACGAGCCGGTCTTCGAAGGCCGCCGCAAACCCGCCGAGATGCGTTTGTACCTGCTCCTCACGGAGCGCCCTGCCTCGAAGTGGCTCGACGTCGCGGCGACGCCCGGGCGGGAACGGGCCGCCGACCTCCTCCGCATGGCGCTCGACTCGACGGTCGTCGCGCTCGAACGCGAGGCCGGCTGGGGCGCCGAACGCTGGCGGTGGGGCGATCACCACAAGGTGATCTTCCGGCACCTCACGCAGAGCGAGGCGCTCCGACCCCTCTGGCGCGGGCCGTACGAGTACCCCGGCTTCGCCGCGACGCTCTCGCCCGCCGGCGCGCGCTTGACCACCCACAGCGCGAGCTGGCGCGTCATTCTCGATTTCTCGCAGACGCCGCTTCGCGCCTACGGCGTCTTCCCCGGCGGGCCGAGCGGCAACCCGTTCAGCTCCCTCTACGACGCACAGATCGCCGACTACGTCGGGTTCCGGTATTATGACCTGCTTCGTCCCACCCGTCCCGAAGGCCTCGGCGAGGGGCAGCGCCGCGCGCGCCTGACGCTCCGGCCCGGCGCAGGCCGGTGAACGGGTTCGCTCCGGTCCGCTTTCTCACGAACCACTGCAGCGTACGCACATGTCCTCACACGTCGACCAGCGTTTCTCTTCCCGATGGGGGTTGATCCTCAGCGTGCTCGGCATCGCCGTGGGCACGGGCAACATCTGGCGTTTCCCGAGGATCGCCGCGTCGAACAGCGGCGACACCGGGGCGGGCGCGTTTCTGCTCGCGTGGCTGATCTTCCTCTTCGTGTGGAGCATCCCGCTGATCATCGCCGAGTATGCGCTCGGGCGGAAGGGGCGGATGGGCGTCGTCGGCACGTTTGCGCGCGTGGCGGGGGAGAAGTTCGCGTGGATGGGGGCGTTCGTGGGCTTCGTCGCCACGGCGATCATGTTCTATTATTCCGTCGTGGCCGGGTGGTGCATGTTTTATCTCACCGAGATGCTGGTGAACCCGCTCCCGCTCACGACCGAGGCGGCGCAGGGGGTATGGGACGGCTTTCAGGCGGGCGGGCAACCGATCTTCTTCCACGCGCTGGCGATGGGGTTCGGGGCGCTCGCCGTGTGGAAAGGCGTCCGGTCCATCGAACGGGTGAACAAGGTGCTCATCCCGGCGCTGCTCGTCATCGTGTTCATCGCCGTGGGCCGGACGCTCACGCTCGACGGCGCGATGGACGGCGTGCGCTTCCTCTTCACGCCCGAATGGGAGACGCTCGCCCATCCCCGGATCTGGCTCGAAGCGCTCACGCAGAATGCGTGGGACACCGGGGCGGGGTGGGGGCTGATCCTGACCTACGGCGCGTACATGCAGGCCAAACACGGCGTGGTGAAGAATGCGTTCATCACCGGAGTGGGCAACAATACGGTGTCGTTGCTTGCCGCCATCATCATCTTCGGCACCGTCTTCGCCATCCTCGGCGCGGAGATGCCGAAAGCGGAAGTGCTCGACGTGATGAAGACGAGCGGCCCCGCCGCCACCGGGCTGACGTTCATCTGGATGCCGCAGCTCTTCGCCAAGATGCCCGCCGGAAACGTCTTCGCCGTGCTCTTCTTCCTCGGCCTCTCCTTCGCCGCCTTCAGCTCCCTCATCTCGATGATCGAACTGGCGACGCGCGTCATCGTGGACCTCGGGCTTCAGCGCCGGCACGCCATCGCGGCGGTGTGCGGCGTCGGATTCCTCATGGGCATCCCCTCGGCCGTCAGCCTCGGCTTCTTCGAGAACCAGGATTTCGTGTGGGGTGTGGCGCTCATGATCTCCGGCGCGTTCATCGCCTTCGCCGTGATCCGGTACGGGACCTCGCGTTTCCGTCTGGAGGTCATCGATCACCTGCCCGGCGACTGGAACGCGGGACGGGCGTGGGATGGTCTCATGACGTACGTTATCCCTCTCCTCGCGGTCATCCTGCTCGGGTGGTGGCTCTTCCTCTCGGCGACGGTCTATGCGCCCGAGACGTGGTACGACCCGACGGACCCCTTCAGCGTGATGACGTGCCTGATGCAATGGGGCGTCGTCCTCGTCGTCTTCCTCGCGCTCAACCGGTGGCTGGCCCGCCGCACGCTCGCCACGCCGTTCTCGGAGGTGGAGTGAATCGTGAGAGGCGGACATGGATGAACCCAAGATTTTCGGGATCGGTTTTCACAAGACCGGCACCACCTCGCTGGCCTCGGCGCTGAAGCGGCTCGGCTATCGCGTCACGGGGCCGAACGGCGTCGACAACCCGCGCATCGCCGCGGAAGCGCTCCGGCTTGCGCTCGACCTCGTGCCCGAATACGACGCCTTTCAGGACAACCCGTGGCCGCTCCTCTATCGCGATCTCGACGCCCGTTTTCCCGGCAGCCGCTTCATCCTCACCCTCCGCCCGACCGACGCCTGGATCGCGAGCGTGGTGAAGCATTTCGGGGAGGAGGAGACCCCGATGCGCGCGTGGATCTACGGCCACGGAAGCCCGGTGGGGCACGAGGAGGCGTACGTGGAACGGTATGAGCGCCACAACCGCGAGGTCGTGGAATACTTCGCCGCCCGACCCGACGACCTCCTCA
>JALSSK010000117.1 GCA_026984335.1 Rhodothermales bacterium | reverse complement strand
TCCATCGCCTTCTTAAGCTTGCCGTCCGAGACGGCCTTGTTGCCTTCGATGATGACCTTCCCGACGCCTACACGCGGCCCCTTATCGACCTGAAAGTCCAGGTAGAGCGTGTTGTCGGGGTTGACGGTGCGGCTGACCTCGACCGTCGTGAGCGGATGCCCTTTTTCAGCGAAATAGTTTTTGATGATCTGCCTGGTGCGCTCGATGGAACTCGGGCGCACGGGGCTGCCCTTGTAGAGCGGCGCCTGCTGCTGGATCTTTTTCCGGTCTCCGCCCTTGATGCCCGTAAACTTGTAGTCGGCCAGTTTGGGCACCTCCCGCACTTCGATGACGAGGTAGACGCCCTGCCCGAAGCGGCGTTCTTCCTTGATCTTCACGTCGGAGAACATGCCGAGACGATAGATGGCGCGGATGGCGTCGGCGAGGGCGGGGTCGCCGGGAAGCGTCACCTTCTGCCCGACCGACAGCTTGCTCGTCTGCTGCACGAAGGCCCGCGTATAGTCCGACGTCACCCCTTCGACGGTGAGGCCGAGGATGTCGAAGGCCTGCGGGCGCGCCGACGAAGCCGAACCGGCGCCGGCCGCAGCGAGCGGACGCTGCGCCTGAGCGACCGCCGGCAGGAGGACGAAGAGGGCGGGGATGAGCCAGAAAAAACGTGCACGCATGCCAGGGGCTTTCGGTTGATCACGGTGGGTCCACGGAGAGAACATGCAGCCTAAACGGTGTAGCTTGGCGCTTAGTTTCTCCAAAATAGTGCGAAACGACGTCCCCAGAGAACGCCGCTCCGCGCGGATTATTGCCCGCTGTCGACGCCCCGGAGGGGCGACCGGCGGCCGCATCAAGACTCGTCCTTCACGCGTCCGAAGCGGCGCTCGCGGTCCTGGAAGTCGCGGATGGCGGCGTAGAGCTGCGGGCGGCGAAACGCGGGCCAGAACGCCTCGGTGACGTAGAGTTCGGTGTAGGCGATCTGCCAGAGCAGAAAGTTCGAGACGCGCTGCTCGCCGCCGGTGCGGATGAGCAGGTCGGGGTCGGGCATGCCGGCGGTGCCCAGGGTCTGCCCGATCATCTCCTCGTCGATGGCTTCCGGATCGAGTTCGCCGCGCGCGACGCGCCGGGCCAGGGTGCGGACGGCCTCGGTCAGCTCCCACCGCCCGCTGTACGAGAGCGCCAGGTTGAGCGTCATCCGCTTGTTGTCCGCCGTATCCGCCATGGCCTGCTCCAGCTCTTTCCGGCACGCCGCCGGCAGCTTCGAGACGTCGCCGATGGTGCGGAGGCGGACGTCGTTCTTCATCAGCGTCTGCTTCTCCCCGCGCAACGTCCGGATGAGCAGTTGCATCAGCGCGTTCACCTCGCTCAGCGGGCGATACCAGTTCTCCGTGCTGAAGGTATAGAGCGTCAGGTATTCGACGCCGATTTCTGCGCAGGCCTCGGTGATCTCGCGCACGGACTCGACGCCTTCGTAATGCCCGTGATAGCGCCTCTGCCCGCGCGCTTTCGCCCAGCGTCCATTGCCGTCCATGATGATGGCGACGTGACGCGGAATCGCTCCACGACGGCGAAGCGTCTCCTGATCGATCGGGTCTGCAGAGGGGGATAACGTCTCTTCCGACACGGCTTTTTTCTTTAGATCGGAACCACGTGTAATTTTGTAAAGCATAATAACTTACGGCGTCTCGTCGCAAACGTCAATGTGGCGCTATCTCCGCGCGCGCGTCGGCGGCCCGGATTGGAGCGAATTTCTACGGGCAGACGCCTCGCCCGGTCACAGGCGCAGGAGGTCGTTGAAGATGAGGAAGGTCATCAGCGCCAGCAGCAGCAGCATGCCGATCTGCTGCGTGACCATGCGCACTTTCAGCGACGGCTCGCGGCGGGTGATGCCTTCATAGAGGAGGAACACGAGGTGCCCGCCGTCGAGGGCGGGAATGGGCAGGATGTTGATGATCGCCAGCGTGATCGAAAGCACGGCGACGATGTTCCAGAACGCATACGCTCCGTTGGCGGCGGCGTCGCGCGTGAGCACGGCCACTCGGATCGGCCCGCCGAGGTTCTCCCGGATGCTCTCCGAGCCGAAAAAGACCCGCTTGAGGCTCGTGACGATGATCTTCGTGTTGAGCCACGTGTCCTTGAGCCCGGCCACGACGGCCTCATCGAAGTCGTAGTCGATGAAACGCGTGATCTGATACACGCCGAGCACGTAGCGGTCCCCCTCCTTGCGCGGCGTCACGACGGCCTCGTAGACGCGCCCGTTCGTGCCCGAGCCGACCCACTGCGCGCCGGGGGGCGGCGGACGGTCCGCGAGCGAGTCGGGGCGTTCCCACCGGAGCGTGAACGGCTCGCCCCCGGCGGCCTGGATCTTCTCGGTCATGTCGCGCCAGAAACGGATCGGCTCGCCGTTGATGGCGAGGAGGCGGTCGCCGGGGAGCAGGCCGATGGCTTCGGCGGGCGAGCCCTCGACCGTCGCGCCGACGACCGGCGGATCGAAGGCGATGCCGAACGTGCCGCCGGAACGGCTCAGCTGCGTCATGATGTCCCGCGGCCCTTCGAACGTGAGCGTGTCGCGCCCGCGCACGACGGTGAGCTTCAGCGGTTCGTCCCGGAGCATTTCCTGCAACCCCTCCAGCCCCGTGAACGTGCTCATCTCCTTCCCGTTGATGGCAAGGAGCCGGTCGCCCGTGCGCAGCCCGATGTCGTAGGCGAGCGAGCTGTCGGCCACGATCACCCCGCCGATGGGAGGGATGAACCGCTCGCCGTAGACGTCCTTGAGCGCGATGAAGACGATGGCGGCGAGGATCATGTTGAAAATGACGCCCGCCGTGATGACCACGATGCGCTGCCACACCGGCTTCGCCCGGAACTCCCAGGGCTGCGGCTCCGACTCGGCATAGCCGGTGTCCATGCTCTCGTCCACCATACCGGCAATCTTGACGTAGCCGCCGAGCGGCGTCGCTCCCAGCACGTATTCGGTCTCTCCGATCTGCTTGCCCACGATCTTCGGGGGAAAGCCGATGGAGAAGCGCTCCACGCGCATCTTGAAGAGCTTGGCAAAGAGGAAGTGGCCCAGTTCGTGCACGAAGACCAGGAGCATGATCGCTCCCAGAATGGGCAGGATGTACGAAAGTGCGTTTAAAATAAAATCCATTCGACCTGAATCGTTTAATCCGGCTGACGCGGTCCGGCGTGGAGAGACGGAGAGGGGTTCATGAGCTTCTGGGAAAGGCCTGCACGGCATTTCCGGGGCCGCGCCCGGAGGTGGCCTTCAATGAATGCCGACCCCGTGGAGTTCCTGTACCCGCCGCCGCGCGCGGGCGTCGGCTTCTACGAGGGTCTCGAAGGAAAGCTGCGGAGGATGCTCGGCCAGCTCGTCGAGCGCGCGCTCGATCAGGCGGGGGATGTCGACGAAGCGGATCCGCTCGTGGAGGAAAAGCGCGACGGCGGCTTCGTTGGCCGCGTTGAGCACGGCCGGGGCCGTGCCGCCGCGCTCGAGCGCATCGAAGGCGAGGCGGAGGCAGGGGAACCGGTCGAGGTCCGGCTCCTCGAAGTCGAGCCGCCGCAACGCCGACCAGTCGAGGCGCGGATGCGGGGCGGGCCAGCGGTCGGGGAAGGTCAGGGCATACTGAATGGGCACCTTCATGTCGGGCACGCCGAGTTGCGCCTTGACCGAGCCGTCGGTGAAGGCGACCATCGAGTGGATGATCGACTGCGGATGGACGAGCACGCGGATGCGCGCGCGCGCGACGCCGAAGACCCAGCGCGCCTCGATCACCTCCAGCCCTTTGTTCATCATCGTGGCCGAGTCGATGGTGATCTTCGCGCCCATCGACCAGTTCGGGTGGCACAGCGCTTCGTCGCGGGTGATGGCGTCGAAGGTATCGGCGGGGCGGGTGCGGAACGGGCCGCCGGAAGCGGTGAGGATGAGCGTCTCGACGGCGTGGCGCGGCTCGCCGACGAGGCACTGAAAGATGGCGGAGTGCTCGCTGTCTACCGGGATGAGCGTGCCGCCCGTGGCT
>JALSSK010000116.1 GCA_026984335.1 Rhodothermales bacterium | reverse complement strand
CACCCCCTACGGACGCGACGCCCGGCCCCGGCACAGCTTCTGCGGCATCATCACCGACGTGCAGCATCGCACCACCAAAGCCGGCAAGCCCTTCGCCTTCGCCACCTTCGAAGATTTCACGGGACAGGCCGAACTGGTCTGCTTCTCCCGGCAATACGACCTCTTTCAGCAGTACCTCAAGGTGGACGAGGTGGTGCTCGTGCGCGGTCAGGTGGAACTGCGGGGCGGCAGCGTGAAGATCCTCGTCAACGAGATCACGCCGATGTGGAAGGTGCGCGAACAACTCGTCAAGGCCATCGTGCTCCGCGTGAACGTGGACCGCGCGGAGGTCGCGCAGATCGAGCAGTTCCGCGACCTCTGCGCCGCCAACCGGGGCGCGTGCAAGCTTTACTTCGAGGTCGAAGCCGACGACCTGCCGCACCCCCGACGCATCCACAGCCGCGCCTTCGTGGTCGAACCCACGCCCGAACTGATGCACGGCATGTCCCGGCTCTTCGGCCCGGAGAACGTGATGCTCGAAGGCGAAGCGTGAGGCCGCGGGAACGGGGCGACGCCTTCGAGTCGGTGCTCGCCCGTTCGTTCACGACCCTCCCGGCGCCGGCATCCTCCGATGGACCAGCGCCATAAGCCTCCGATGCAGCGGCGGACGGTTTTTTCGGGGAAAGGCAGCCGGCCGCTTCAGCTTGCGCCGGACCGGTGCGAACGCGCAAGCATGGGGAAGGAGCCGCCTCAGGCCATCCGGGCCGCCGGCGCATAGTTTCGGCGGCTCCGGCTGAGGCGGTCCCGATGGAGCACTTCCTTGGCGAGTTGCCAGTAGGCATGCGCCGCGCGGGAGTCGAGCGCATGTTCGAAGATCGAGCGTCCTTGTCCCGGCGCTTCGGCCAGGCGCACGCTCACCGGGATTTCCGTCCGAAAGACGCGGTCGCCGAAGCGCTCGCGCACGAGGGCCACCACCTCGCGCGTCACCCTTCGCCGGGGGTCGACCATCGTCAGCACGAGTCCCCACAGTTCCGCCATCGGCATGCGGGGGTCGCGCACGCGGTCGAGGGTCTGCATGAGGTTGACGAGCCCTTCGACGCCGAGGAAGTGAGGGGTCACCGGGACGATGAAGCGATCCGCGGCGACGAGAGCATTGTGGGAGATGAGCGAGAACGAGGGCGGGCAGTCGAAGAGGATGAGGTCGTAGAGAGGGGTCACCGTTTCGAGGGCCCAGCGGAGACGCATCTGCGGCATGCGGCGATAGGCGAGCATCTGCTGGGCCTCGGCCATGTCGAGGCTGCCGGCCACCATGTCGAGCCCGTCGATCTCGGTGGGCTGCAGGATGCGATGGAGGGAGGCGTCCTGATAGAGCACGTGCGCGAGCGTCGAGCCGCCGTCACGCGGGGACAGGCCCAGCGAGAGCGTGGCCGAGCACTGGCTGTCGAGGTCGATGAGCAGCACCTTTCGCTTGACGGCGAGCGCCGCCGCCAGGCTCACCGCCGTCGTCGTCTTGCCCACGCCGCCCTTGTTGTTGATGATCGCCGTCACCACCGCGGGACGCCCGGGCCCGTCCGGCTCGGACGCATCCTTCAGCGCATTGAATATTTCATGCTTCTTCCACATCCGACCTCGACCGGCTCCCGGCGTGAAGCGCGCTTCGGCGCACCGGATCTCTTTCCCGAAAAACACGGCGCATCACCACGAGCGGGACCGTTCGATCCCGGAGCGCCCCGGCGTCGATTCCCATGATCCGATCATCGACCCGGTCTGTAACGCCGGAGGAGCCTTTTCGTGCCGCGCGGCGCCGGGGACGTGCGCGCGGGGCGGGCGCTTTTGCTCCACCTCCTCGTCCCGTGTCGTATCTTCGGGGGTTCTGAACCAAGAGGGGCTTATCGCGCCCGGTGTTTTTATGGAGACCACGCTCTGGGAGGGGATCACCTCCATCGGGATTCCCGTGGCTTACGCGCTCGGCTTCGTCAGCGCCTTCGACGCCGTCATGCACACGCGGACGGCGCAGGGGGCGACGGCCTGGGCCATCGCCCTCGTGCTGATGCCTTTCCTGGCCCTGCCCCTCTACTGGATCTTCGGGCGCAGCCACTTCGAGGATTACCTCGAGGCCCTGCGCGGCTTCGACGCCGAGGTGGAGCGGCAGCTCATCGGGGCCGCTCCCCCGCGCCGGCTCCTCGCCCCGACCTCCGACGACGAGCCGCCCCCCGATTCCCGCACCCGGGGAGAACTGCTCGCGTTTCAGAATCTCTCCACCCACCCCTTCACCCGGGGCAACGGCGCGCGCCTCCTCATCGACGGGACCGCCACCTTCGAGGCCATCTTCGAGGGAATCGATGCCGCCAAAGACTACGTCCTCGTCCAGTTCTACATCATCCGCGACGACGCGATCGGACGGGCGTTCCAGCGACGCCTGATCGAAGCCGCCCGGCGCGGCGTGCGCGTCTATCTCCTCTACGACGAGGTGGGCAGCCACAGCCTGCCGCGCCGGTACGTGCGCCGGCTCAGGCACGCGGGCGTCGAGGTGTCGAGCTTCAGCGGGCGACGAAACTGGCTCGGGCGCTTCCGGCTCAACTTCCGCAACCACCGAAAGATCGTGGTGGTCGACGGCGTGAAGGCGTACATGGGCGGTCTCAACGTGGGCGACGAGTACCTCGGGCGCGACCCCGGGCTCAGCCCCTGGCGCGACACCCACCTGGCCGTCGCCGGCCCCGTGGTGCAGGGCCTCCAGCGCTCCTTCATCCGGGACTGGTACTACGGCCGCCGGGAGACGCCCGCCCTCCGGTGGACGCCCGTCTTCGACGAGGAGGACCGCCGCGCGCTCGTGCTCGCCTCGGGGCCGGCGGACGAGCTGGAGACGTGCGGGCTGCTGTTCATGCACGCCATCGAAAGCGCCGAGCGGCGCGTGTGGGTCGCCACGCCGTACTTCGTGCCGGACGGGCGCGTGCTCGGCGCGCTCCAGCTGGCGGCCCTGCGCGGCGTAGACGTGCGCGTGCTCATGCCCCGCCGAAGCGACAACCCCCTGTTCAAGTACGTGCCCTATGCCTATCTCCCCGAAGTCGGAGAAGCCGGCGTCAAGGTCTACCTCTACGAGGAAGGCTTCATGCACCAGAAGGTGCTCCTCGTCGACGACGACTACGGCGCCGTGAGCACCGCCAACCTCGACAACCGCTCCTTCCGCCTCAACTTCGAAGTGACCTGCCTGGTCAACGACGCCGCGTTCTGCCGCGAGGTGGCCGAGATGCTCGAAGCCGACTTCGCCCGCTCGAGCCGCGTCTCCCATCACGACCTGGCGCACCGATCCTTCGCCTTCCGCTTCGCCGTGCAGACCACCCGCCTGCTCGCGCCCGTGCTCTGATCTGCCCCCGGGCCGCCGCCCGGCCACACGCGGGCTATTTGTACGCGACCGCCGCGCTCGCCGGCCCGGCGAGCGGGATCACCTCGAAGCGGCTGAAGCCCGCCCCCGCGCCCCACGCCCGGAAGTCCGCCCCCGTATAATCGAAACCGTCGCCGAGCTCGATGAGCATGTTGAGCGACATCAGCAGGCCGAAGGCGTTCTCCCGGCGCGCGTCGTCGATCAGGTTCTCGATGGCGATCAAGGCCCCGCCCTCGGGAAGCGCCTCGTACGCCTTCCGGATGAGGATCTTTTTCTTCTCGAGGTTCCAGTCGTGCAGGACGTTGCCCATCGTGATGACGTCCGCCGGGGGCAGGTCGTCCACGAAGAAGTCGCCCGAGGCGACCGTGATGCGATCCGTCATGCCTGCCGCGTCGATGTGTTTTTGCGCGTGCGGGGCCACCGGCGGCAGGTCGAACGTGGTGAAGGTCAGGTGCTCGTGATGCGAACCCACGATGCGCGAGAGCAGCCCCAGCGCCCCGCCGACGTCGCTCACCGTCCGGTACCGGGAAAAGTCGAACTTCTGCGCCAGCTGGTGAAAGTTCGCCGCCTGAATGCCGGACATGGCCTCCAGAAACTGGCCGAGCCGGGCTTCGCTGGCGTACAACTCCTCGAACAAGGGCTTGCCGTGGGTCCG
>JALSSK010000115.1 GCA_026984335.1 Rhodothermales bacterium | reverse complement strand
AGCTGCAGCTCAAAGCCGGCAAGTTTCGGAGCATCTTCGGCAAGATCAACCGCATCCATCCCCACGCGCTGCCGTTCATCGACACTCCGGCGGTGTACGCCAACTTTTTCGGCGAAGAGGGGCTGAACGATCAGGGCCTCTCGCTGAGCTGGCTCCTGCCCAACCCGCACTTTTTCCAGGATCTGACCGTCGAGGTGACGCGCGGGCCCGCCGGCGGCGAGGGCAGCTTCGCGCTCAGCGAGACGAACCGGCTCCTCTACGTGGCGCACCTGAAGAACTTCTGGGACCTGACCGAGAACGCCACCTTCGAGCTCGGCTTCAGCGGCGCCGCCGGTCCCAACGACGAGAACCGAACCACCTGGCTCGGCGGCGTCGACCTGACCTATAAATGGAAGCCGCTCCAGTTCAACACGTATCGGTCCCTCACGCTTCAGGCCGAGTCTTTCTTCAGCCGAAAGAACCGCGCCTCCGGCGATGTCCTCAAGACGTGGGGCTTCTATGCGCTGGCGAGCTGGCAGCTCGGTCGGCGGTGGCTGGTGGTGGGGCGCTACGACCTCGCGGACCTGCCCGACGATCCCTCGTGGGACGAAAAGGCGGTCTCGATCACGCTCGGCTTTCTGGCCACGGAGTTTCAGAAGATCGAACTCGGCGGGCGGACGGCCACGGCCCGGGGCTTCGACCGGGACTATCAGGTCCTCGTCCGCGCCGTCTTCGTCATCGGAGCGCACGGAGCGCACGAATATTAACGTTTGTCACGAGAGGAACGCATCATGAAAAAGCTGTACTGGCTGCTCTTTCTGGCGCTGCTTCCGGCGCTCGCCGGACCCGCGCTCGCGCAGAAAAAGCTGAAGGTCGTGACTACCCTGCCCGACCTGAAGAGCATCACCGAGTTCGTCGGCGGGGATCGGGTGGAGGTTTTCTCCATCGCCGCGGGTTATCAGAACCCCCACTTCGTCGACCCGAAGCCAAGCTATATCCTCAAGCTCTCCCGCGCCGACATGTACGTGACGGTGGGCCTCGATCTGGCCATCGGATGGGAGCCGCCCCTGCTCAACAGCGCCCGGAACGACAAGATCCTCAAGGGCGCGCCGGGCTACGTGGACGCCTCGGTGAATGTGCCGCTGCTTCAGGTGCCGACGAGCGTCAGCCGGGAACAGGGCGACATCCACATCTACGGCAACCCGCACTACTGGCTCGACCCCGACAACGGGAAGATCATCGCGCAGAACATCTTCGACGGGCTGGTGCGGCTTCAGCCGGAGAGCAGAGCCTATTTCGAGGAGAACCTTCGGCGTTTCAACGAACGCATCGACGCCAAAATCGCGGAATGGGAGGCGCGGATGCGCCCGTATCGGGGCACGAAGATCATCGCCTATCACAACCAGTGGCCGTATTTTGCCCGGCGCTTCGGACTGGAGATCGTCGATTTTCTGGAGCCGAAGCCCGGCATCCCGCCCACCCCCTCACAGCTCGCGAAGGTGATCCGGATCATGCAGACCCAGGGCATCAAGGTCATCATCATTTCCCCCTACTACAAGCCCGACGCGGCGGAGCTCGTCACCCGGAAAGTGGGGGGCGAGGTGGTGACGCTGGCGTCCTCGGTGGGCGCCTTCAAAGAAGTGAAGGACTACTTCGACCTCTTCGACTACAACGTGGATCGGCTCGTCGAGGCGTTTCGGTCCACCGCTCCTTGATTTTCATTCACGAACCGACGAAACCGGTCATGGGAGATCTTTTTTCGCAGGGATTCATCATTAATGCCTTGCTCGTGAGCATCGTGATGGGCTTGCTTCTGGCCTATCTGGGAGTGCACGTGGTCGGGCGCGGCATCGTCTTCGTCGATCTGGCGCTCGGGCAGATCTCCATGCTCGGCGTCGCCTTCGCGGGGTTCATCGAACAGGACCCGACCGTGGTGTCCATCGTCTTCACGATGGTCGGGGCGTTTCTGCTTTCGTTCGTGAAAGTCACCGACCGGCGGCTCAAGCAGGAGGCCATCATCGGCATCATCTATGCCTTCGCCTCGGCGCTGACGGTGCTGCTCATCTCGAAGACGGCGCACGGAGAGGCGGACATCTCGGAGGTGCTCTTCGGAAGCCTCTTCACCGTCACGCATTCGCAGCTCGTGACGATGGCGGTCGTGTTCGGCCTGATCGGCCTCATGCACGTCCTCTTTCGCAAACGCTTCTTCGCCCTGACGGAGAAGTTCGAGAACCACGACGTGGAAGACGTCGGCCTCTTCGATCTGTGGAACTTCCTGTTCTACCTCTCCATCGGTCTGGCCATCGTGCTGGCCGTTCGGGCCGGAGGGGTGATCCCGGTCTTCTCGTTCATCGTCGTGCCGCCGGTGGCCGCCATCCTTTTGACGCAGAGGCGGGTCGGCACGGTGCTGCTCGCGCTGGCGCTGAGCGTGGCCGGCAGCTTCTTCGGCGTCTATTTCTCGGTGACGTTCGACTTCCCGGCGGGTGCGTCCATCGTCGCGATCCTCGGCGGGCTGTTCCTGCTGGCGGCCGCCGTGCGTCTGACGCGCGGGCGGCGCGTGACGGAAGAGGTGGAAGCGGCGTGAGCGTCAGGCCGTCTCGGACTCGGCGGTGACGACGGGGTACTCGGCGTCGACGAGGCCGCGCGCCATCTCGCGAAGCCGTCGGCGAAGCAGCCGACGGCGGAACGGGGTGATGTGATCGACGAAGAGGATGCCTTCGAGGTGGTCGTACTCGTGCTGGACGACGCGGGCGATCATGCCGCTGAGGTTCAGCTCCTGCGGCCGGAAGTCGCGGTCGAGAAAGCGGATGCGGATGCGCTCGGGCCGCCACACGTCTTCGCGGATGTCGGGGATGGAGAGGCAGCCTTCCTCGAACGCACTTTCCGTCTCGCTCTCGTCGAGGATCTCCGGGTTGAGGAACGCCATCGGCTGGGGGGGAAGCGTCTGGCCCTCTTCGGCCAACTCTTCGGCGAGCGGGCTCAGGTCCACGACGAAGAGCCGTTCCGTGCGGCCCACCTGCGGCGCGGCCAGCCCGATGCCCGCCGCGTTGTGCATCGTCTCGATCATGTCGTCGATGAGCGTCTGCAGGTCCTCCGAGTTCTCTGCGACGTCCTCCGCCGGCGTCCGGAGGATCGGCATTCCATATACGTAAATGGGTAAAATCATACTGTTTGCGTCCATGTGGAGGAATCGGTGGCATAAACGGCTCCGCCGGGCAAGAGTTCATGCCGCACAGCCGGATGCGCGAAGTTTCGCGTCGTTTTCAAGCCTCATCGTCCGGCATCGGCGGCTTCGCGCTCGGCTTCCCATCCGAAGGAGAGGAGCGGGAGCACGTCCTCCATCATCTCGACGAGCGTATCGGTGAAGGCGGGGCTTCGGAGCGCTTCGTCGGGGACGGGCCGGACGGTGACGAAGGTCTTCCAGCGGAGATAGTCGGCGAGGTTGGTATCGGCGAAGTCCTCGAAGCCTCGGGGCATGCGTTTGAGCCGGTCGCCGTCGGAGCGGAGGGGCAGGCCGCGCTCGGCGAGGCGGTCGGCGAGGGTGAGGAAGGCGGCGGGGTCGGCGGTCATGCGGAGCCGCCACGCCCGGAGCAGGCGCGCGTCGGGCCGCCAGAAGCCCGCCCCGAGAAACGACGCTCCCGGCTGGATGTGCACGTACACGACGCCGTTCGAGGCGCGATCGCCGGTGCGCGAGAGGACGCCGCCCGCGTGCGTCTTGTACGGGTTCTTGTTCTTCGAAAAGCGGGTGTCTCGGTAGATCCGGAAAAGGGCGCGCTTCGGATCGGCGCGGAGCGGCCGGCCCCGCATGGCGGCTTCGCGGGAGGCGTCGAGAAGAAGACACCGGAGCGGCCACACGACCTCGTCCTCATACGTGTCTTTGCGCGGTTTGAACCAGTCGCGGCGGTTGTTCGCTTCGAGCGCGCGAAGGAAGGCGAACGCCTCATCGCGGAAGCCGGGGAAGGGAGGGAAGTCCATGGGCGATCGGAAGGGTTGGGAAGGTTGGGGGATCCGTCAAGTCCTGAAACGGAGAGACGTTCCTTTT
>JALSSK010000114.1 GCA_026984335.1 Rhodothermales bacterium | reverse complement strand
CCGTCTGCACATGACGCCGAATCAGGTGACGGTCATCGGCATGATCGTCGGCATGATGGCCGGCCCTCTCTTCTATTTCAACGACCTCCGGCTCAACCTCCTCGGCATCGGGTTCTGGATGCTCGGCCAGGCCCTCGACGGCGCGGACGGGCAGCTCGCCCGCATGGCCGACATGCGCTCGCGGCTCGGACGCATGCTCGACGGCATCTCGGACAACGCCAAGTTCACGAGCCTCTACTTCTTCCTCGGCCTTCGCCTCGTCGCCGAGACCGGCACGGGATGGGCTTTCCTCATCGCCGCCGTCGCCGGCATCACGCACTCGTATCAGAGCACCCTCGCCGACTTCTACCGCAACGCCTATCTCTTCTTCGTCTACGACCCCGGAAAAGCCGAACTGGAAATCTCCGAAGCGCTCAAAAAGGAATACGCCGCGCTCCGTTTTCGAAAGAACCCCATCGAGAAACTCCTCATGCGAGGGTACATCACCTATACCACGCGGCAGGAGCGCTGGTGCGCGCAATCCATCGCCCTCCAGCGGAAGGCGCTCGAACGCTTCGGCCCCGACTTCCCGGATTGGCTCCGCGAAGCCTATCGCCGCTTGAATAAGCCCCTTCTCAAATATTACAATGCCCTCACGACGAACACGCGCATGATCGTCCTTTATGCGTCGCTTTTGCTGGGCAACCTGTACATCTTCTTTACGTTCGAGATCTTCGTCCTGAACAGCATCCTTCTGCTGCTCCTTTTCCGGTGGCAAAAACGCGCAGACGAGCAACTGGCCGCCCTGCTCGAACAGACCGAGCCGGCGACGGCTACCGTGGCCTGAGCCGGGCTGCGGGCCCTTCGGTCCGGTCGATGCACACGATGCGCCGCCCCCCGGATCCATCCTTCCCAAGCCCCTTTCGCGGCTTGCCTTTCTCTTGCGAGATACGTACCATACTGCTATTATTCATAGGCTTATGGCGTCGATTCCCATCGAGCGGGTAGCCCGGAAGACGCCGTTGTTGAGCTTCTCGGGCCGGCGTTCGCCCCGGCTCCTTTGATCCTCTCATTTTCTGAACGGTTATGGAAACCCTCTCATCGGTAGAAACGCAGGTCAGAGGCTTTATTTTAGAAACGTATCTGCCGGACGCCGACCCGGACGACCTCTCGGACGACACCCATCTCGTCGAAAGCGGCATCATCGACTCGATCCGGGTGCTGAGCCTCGTCGAGTTCATGGAGGAGGCATACGACCTCATGATCGAGCCGCAGGACCTCTTCCGACTCATCTCCGTCCAGGAGATCGCCCGTGTGATCCGGGAGAAAACGGCGGCTTGAGGACTGCCGGGCCGCCCACGCGCCGCCTTCTTCTCCAAACCGTTTGCTTTTGCCCGGCCGATGTGTATGATGACGCATCCGCTGATCCTGCACGTTCCCCTTACACTCCATGGCCGCCATCGTCTCCATCCGATCCGCTGCCTGCCGCTTTCCGGAGCGACGGCAGCGTGTGGATACCCTCTTCCGGGAGGAAGGCGCGTCTTTCCCGGCGGAGACGGCGAAGAAACTCGGCGTAGAGAGCGTGCGCCTCTGCGACGGCGAAACGGGCTCGGCCCTCGCGCTCGAAGCGGCCCGCGACGCCCTCGAACGCGCCGACGTCGATGCCTCGACCATCGACGTGATCGTGGACTTCTCCATCCTCCCGCAGGAATACCTCGTGCCGGCGTGGAACATGAGCAATAAGCTCCAACACGAACTCGGCGCGACGGGCGCCTTCACGCTCGGCTTCAGCGGCGGCGGCGCGACCAACTTCCTCGTCGCCCTCAAAGCCGCCGCCGACCTGATCCGCTGCGACGAGCGGGTGAACACGGCCCTTCTCGTCGCGGCGGACGCGACCCTCCCCGGCAACCGGATCCTCAACCCGGACGCCCCCGTGATCGTCCTAGGCGACGGAGCGAGTGCGATGCTCCTCCAGGGCGACGCCCCCGGACCCCGCGTCCTCGACGTCGAGCTGTGGTCGGACGGCGACTATCACGACGTGTGCTTCATCCCCGGAGGCGCCCTCGCCCACCCGGACCGCCCCGACCTCTACCGCCTCACCCTCGACCGCGACCGCTTCGAAGCCGCGCCGAAGTGGGAGACGCTCGACCGGATCGCCGCCGCCGTGCTCGCCCGCGCCGGACGCGCGCGCGACGAGCGGACCGCCTTCGTCTACCCCAACCTCTCCGCCCACGACCGTGAAGCCTTCATGGATGCCTTCGCCCTCGATCCGAGCCGGGCCGTTCACGCGCCCTTCTCCGAGCATGGTCACGTGCAGGGCTCAGACTTCGTGCGAAACTACCTCGCGCTCGTCGAGGCGCGCGCCGACGGCGACACCGCGCTTCTGTGCTCCCACGGCATGGGCTTCATGTACGGCGTCGGGCTTCTCGCTTTCGACTCCCCGACCTGATCCTCCACAAACCGGGACCGTCCCGATGAGCACGCCCGTCGGCATCCTTGCTTCCGCATATTACCTTCCTCCCGCCCGCAAACCCCTCGAAGAGGTCTTCCGGGACGAGGACATCCCCGCCGGCGGGCTCTCGGCGGATGTGGATTTCCAGCGTGACATCGGGATCGAGGCCGTGCATGTGGCAGAGGAATCGGCCGCCGCCGACCTCGCACTCGAAGCCGTTCGCCGGGTGATCGACGAGGCTGCGATCGACCCCGGGGAGATCGACCTCATCGTGGATTTCACCAGCATCCCCGAGGATTATCCCGCGCCCACGTGGTCGGCTGCGGGACTCGTTCAGCGAGCGATCGGCGCGCGCCGGGCCTTCGCCACGGCCGTGAATACCGGCGGGTGCGCCAGCTTCCACGCCACGCTCAAAACCGTCCTCGCCTGGATGCGGGGGGACGAACGGCTCCACACCGCCCTCCTCTTCACCGGAGACAAAACCCCCGCGCGCAACCATACCTACTATCCCATCACGGTCATCTGCGACGGGGGGAGCGCCACCCTCCTCCGCAAAAACCACGACCGCCGCGTCATCCTCGGCGTCGAGACGGCCACCGTCGGCAAACTTCACGATGTGTGGTATATCCCCGGCTTCCACCACCGTGATCCGGCGGAAGAAAGCCCGACGTGGCTCCACATGAAAAGCAACCTCCCGAAGTTCAACGCCGAGGTCATCCCGATCAACCTCTTCATGTTCCGCCGCGTCATGCGCGGGGCGCTCAAACAGGCGGGGCTGAAAATGAAGGACGTCGACTATTTCATCTATCCGACCTTTTCGACGTGGGATCAGCGGAGCTTCTGCCGGGGCTTCCGCATCCCCCCGGAGAAAATCTATACGGCGGGGCTCGAACGGCACGGGCATCTTCAAGAGACCGACATGGTGCTCAATTATGAAGATGCCGTCCGCGAGGGGCTGATCCGCGAGGGCGACACGGTGATGGCGACCACGAACGGAGCGGGCTTCGCCTGGGGCGCAGCCGTCATCCGTCATTGACCTCGGGATCGTTCCGACCCACCCAACGCCGCATCATGCATTCGAACACCGGAAACACGTTCGACGTCGCCATCCTCGGGGCAGGGCTCTCGGGCTCGATCCTCGGGGCGATCCTCGCGCGGAAGGGCGTGCGCGTGGCGATCATCGACGCGGGCGCGCATCCCCGCTTCGTCGTCGGCGAGTCGACCATCCCCCACACCTCGCTCCTCCTCTCGGCGCTCGCCGAGCGGCACGACGTGCCGGAGATCGACTACCTCGCCTACCCGGACCGCATCGCCGAGCGCGTATGCACGACGTGCGGCATCAAACGCGCCTTCGGCTTCGCCTATCACCGCCCCGGTCGGGACTACGACCCTGCCGAAGGCCTCCTCTTCGGCACGAGTTCGAAAGACGAAAACCACCTTTTCCGGCAGGACATCGACGCATTCCTCTTTCACACCGCCGTGCGATACGGCGTCACGCCGCGCCTGAACACGCGCGTCGCTTCCGTCGCCATCGACCGGGACGGCGCGACGCTCATGCTCGAGGGCGGCGGGTCGATCCGGGCGCAGTACGTCGTCGACGGGACGGGCTTCCGGAGCGTCCTCGCCCGTCAGTTCGGCCTCAGGGAGACGCCGCCGGGGCTCCGGCATCACTCGCGCTGCCTGTTCACCCACATGGTCGACGTGGCGCCGTTCGAGCAGGACCGCAATCCCCTCTCGCTCTCCTGGGAGCAATGCACGCTCCATCACGTCTTCGAGGGCGGGTGGTGCTGGGTGATCCCCTTCAACAATTACGAACCTTCCCGCAACCCGCTCGTGAGCGTCGGGCTGACGCTCGACCCGCGCAGGTATCCGAAGCCCGACGGGCCGCCCGAAGCCGAGTTCAAGGCGTTCCTCGACCGCTTCCCCGCCGTCGCCCGGCAGTTTCGGGAGGCGCGCGCCGTGCGCCCGTGGGTCGCGACGGGGAGGCTCCAGTACACCTCGAGCCGGTGCACGGGTTACCGGTACGGCCTGACCGCGCACGCCGCCGGTTTCGTCGACCCCCTGTACTCCCGCGGACTGATCAACACGCTGGAGATGCTTCAGACGCTCATCGATCCGCTCCTCGCCGCCCTCGACAGCGGCGACTTTTCGGAGGATGCCTTCAGGCCTCTCGAAACGCTCCATCACCGCGTGCTCGCCTACAACGACCGGCTCGTACGGGGCTCGTATGCCGCCTGGGTGGACTTCGACCTGTGGAACGCGTGGGCGCGCGTATGGGCGCTCGGCGCCATCCTCACGGAATACCGACTCATGAATGCCCTCGCCGACTATTCCACCTCCGGCGACCGCGCCCTGCTCGACGACGGCGTCCCCGACCCGCTCTTCACCCCGCACGAAGACCCCGACTATCGCGCCTTCTTCGAGCGCGCCGAGCCGCTGCTCGACGCCGCCGCATCCGGTGCGCTCCCGGCCGGGGAGGCGGCGTCGCGGCTCTTCGCTCTGACCGGGGCGTATCCCTTCCCCGTGCCGCTTCGCCGGGAGGCCATGCGCCGCGCCGGATGGCTCGCCGACGACGAGGTCATCAGCGACCGCAACCTCCGCTTTGCCCGCGAAGGCTATCGGTGGGCGCTCACGAACCCGACCTCGCGCGATCTTTTCGGGAATTCGGAGACCTTCTTCCGATGGCGCGCGCGCCGCGCCGACCCACACCTCGCCTCCCGGCACGGGTCCTGACGCAGCTTTCGCCTCCTTTCCCTCCAACTTTTTTGCAAAATCCCCTCCCTTTCCTCGTTCTTTTCACAGGAACTCTTCGAGGGGTCTTGCATCCTTATTTAAATCAAGTCTAAATTAAGAGCCAACAGAAACAGGCCCTCCTTCTCTCATGCCCCACGCCTCTTTTCCGCGCCGGCGCGCCTTGTGCTCGCTGATGTTCGCAATGATTCTGGGC
Source organism: Rhodothermales bacterium (assembly GCA_026984335.1). Classification (GTDB taxonomy): domain Bacteria; phylum Bacteroidota; class Rhodothermia; order Rhodothermales; family ISCAR-4553; genus JALSSK01. The sequence goes on along the minus strand of JALSSK010000114.1, from coordinate 12,611 downwards.
GCTGTGCCGTATCTCGGGCACGCGCAGGCAAGCTCCGAAGCAACAGCCGACAAACCCTCTGCGCGCGCCCTCGTGCACGTCCTCGACTATCTCGGGCAAGATTATCCGTATGCCGTTTCGGGGGGCAAGGTCGTCAATGAGGCGGAATATGAGGAGATGCGCGATTTTGGTCGCACGGCCGGTCTCCTGCTTGCCTCGCTCATCGAGGGAGGGGTCCTTTCCGCGGAGGAGGGACTCACGGAGCGGAGTGAGGAATTGAGGACGCTCATCGAGGCGAAGGCCGACCCCGAGGCGGTGGCGAAAGGGGCGCGTGCGCTTCGGGAAGCCGTGATCCGGGGCTCGGGCCTTGCGGTTGCGCCGTTGTCGTGGCCGAGTGTCGCCGACGGCAGGCGTGCCTATGCGGCCGCGTGCGCCTCGTGCCACGGCGCCGCCGGCGCGGGCGACGGTCCCCTGGCGCGCAGCCTCGACCCTCGCCCCACGAACTTCGTCGAAGGCGCGCGGGTGGCTTCGCTCTCACCGTTCCAGGTGTACAACACCATCCGCATGGGCGTCGAAGGGACGGCCATGCCTGCCCATCCGAAGCTCAGCGACAGCGAAGTCTGGGATCTGGCGTTCTTCGTCAAATCGCTTCAGGCGGCGCAGGCGCATCCTGCCGCCTCGAGCCGCGCCGACGCCCTCAAAGACGCCGTATCGCTCGCTGAAGTCGCCGCCTCGAACGATCCCGAGTTGACGCGGCTGCTCGAAGCGCGGCAAGTCCCGGCTCCGGAAGAAGCGATGGCTGCGCTCCGCACCGCCGCCCCGCCCGGCGGCACGCTCGCCCTCGCCCGGGAGTATCTCGATCAAGCGTTTGCCGCGTACACGTCCGGCCGGCCCAATGAAGCCCGGCGGCTGGCCGTGCTCGCCTACCTCGAAGGCGTCGAGCCCGTCGAGCCTTCCCTGCGCGCCGATGATCCGGGCCTGACGACCGCACTCGAAGGCGGCATGATGGCCGTCCGCAGCGCCATCGACCACCGCAAGGATGCCGAGACGGTCCGTCAGTCCGTCGACGACGCGCAGGCGCTTCTGCTTCGCGCAGGCGACACGCTGGACCGACAGGAACGCTCGTTCTGGTTCTCTTTCCTCATGGCGGCCTCTATCCTCCTTCGGGAAGGGTTGGAAGCTTTCCTCGTCATCCTTGCGATCCTCGGCGTGCTCCGGGCCGTGAAAAACCGGCAGGCGATGCGCTGGGTTCACGCGGGCTGGATGCTCGCCATCGGCCTAGGCGTGCTCGGGTGGTTCTTTTCCGACCTCCTCATTCAACTCGGTGCGGCCCGGCGTGAGCTCATGGAAGGCGGCATCGCCCTGTTCGCCGTCATCGTGCTCCTCTACGTGGGTTTCTGGCTCCACAGCAAGACCGAGATCCACAAGTGGAAAGAGTTCATCGACGTCCGCGTCAAGCAGGCGCTCAATGGCGGCAACCTGTTCGGGCTCGCCGCCATCTCGTTCTTCGCCGTCTTCCGCGAAGCCTTCGAGTCGGTGCTCTTTCTCTCCGCCCTCACCATCGAGGAAGGGACCCGGAGCAAAATGGCGATCGCAAGCGGCGCCCTTCTCGCCATCGCTCTGGTGCTCGTGCTTGCCGCCGTACTCCTCCGGTATTCGGCGCGCCTCCCCATCCGGAGTCTGTTCCGGTACTCTTCATTCGTGATGGGCATCCTTTCGGTTATCCTCATCGGCAAGGGAATCCACGCGCTCCAGGAGACCGGCCTGCTCTCCATCACTCAGACGCCCTTCTCCTGGCGCTTCGACCTGCTCGGCTTCTACCCGACGCTCGAAACCGTTGTCGCGCAAACCGTCATCATCGGGCTGGTGGCTTTGCTCTGGTACGCCCCGTCGCTCCGGACGCGAACCGTGAAACTGTGAACGGGACCGGCAACGAAACGCATCGAAAAGACGACCACAGGTAGAGATCGCCTTTTCCGAGGTCTCAGAAAAGGAAACTTTTTGCCCTTCCAGCAATAGGGTGAAAATCACCATCCGGTTTTTCCGGCGTTTGCTTCTCTTCCGCCACAGCCTCCTTCTCATGAACAAAAAGCTTATCGTCACGCTCAGCGGTGTGTCCTTGCTCGTCATCCTCGTGCTGGCCTTCACGCTCCAGGGCAAGGCCGAGCCCACCGTCATCGTCTACAAATCACCCACGTGCGGGTGCTGCGCCAAATGGGTCGAACACATGGAGGCGTCCGGCTTCAAGGTCGAGACGCACGATCTCCGCGACGTATCGCCGGTGAAGGCGGAATATGGCGTCACGCGCGATCTGGCCTCGTGCCACACCGCCATCGTCGACGGATACGTCATCGAGGGGCACGTGCCGGCGCGGTACGTCCGGCAACTTCTCGAGGAGCGTCCGGCTTTGAAAGGGCTCTCGGTGCCCGGCATGGTCACCGGTTCGCCGGGCATGGAAGGCAGCTACGTGGAAGCCTATGACGTGGTCGCCTTCGACGAGGCGGGCCGGACGTCGGTGTACGCGCATATTCCCGGTCAATAATCGCCTCTCCGGTCCCCCGGAACGGCCACGGGCATACGGAAGCCGTGATCGGGTATTCTTTCCCGGTGTACGGAATTATTTTCTTCCGTACGTCTGTTTCGATGCGGGCTTCCGTCGCTTCTTCGGCTCTCCCGAGCCGTCTCGGATCGACGAACTCTTCCCGAAGACCGGAGCGTATCCGTTCGTGCCGTGAGGTCTTTGCGCACCTCTTTCGTTTCCGGGAATTTTTCCTAAGTATGGGAATATTTCCTGTTTATGGGAATTTTTCCCGGGGCCCTTCGATCCAGGGGACCCGCATCCGGAATCTCATCGGCCCGTGACTGCTCTTTGCACGAGAAGCTTCCACCGTGCATGAAGGCTCCGACACTCGTTTTTTCGGCACAGAAACTGTGTTTGTGGCCGGCAACGCTCGTTGAAGCCCCCCTACCCTGATTTGTGCCCCCGGCGCTGAAAAGGGCTCATTCGTGTGAGCGTCCACCCAGGCTTCCGGAAGGGAGTCTCGTTCTTCACAGTGAACCCATCTCACAGCTAAGGAGGTGTACCATGGCTATTTGCCGCAGTGTCGTTAAGTGGTTCGATGCACAAAAAGGATTCGGATTCATCGAACATCCCGAAGCCGGACCCGACATCTTCGTCCACTATTCTCAGGTCATGCTCGATCGGAATTTCAAGGTGCTCCGCACCCGCCAGTCCGTAGAGTTCGAGCTTATGGACGGTCCCAAAGGGCTGCATGCCCGCAACGTCAGGATCATCGACGAGGAGGCCCCCGTCCGTGACCGCGCTCCTTCCGGAAGCCGAAAGCTCTTCCGCTCGCTCGCCTTCTCCCCGAGTTGCTGACCCAAAGAAAAGCAGCCCAGTCTTACGGGACTGGGCTGCTTTTTAAACTTTTCGAGCCTGTCGAGGCTCGAAAAAGTTGGTGTCGCGCATAAGTCCTTCCTCGACCGCACGGTCATGTAGAGGATTTGAAAGGCGGGACCTTTCCTCAACCCTGACGGTCACTGAGAGGAAGGCGGCCCGGAGGCCTGCCTCGGTGGACCCCCCCGAATGAAACCCCCTTACCCACTTGCCTGAGGCAAGCTTCGAGGTGGATCCACCCCTGAGAGGCGGTTATGCTCGCGCCGAGGAACCCATCAATCACCGTGCCAGTGTTCATTCGGCCCTCCGGCTCCTTTTCGTTCCTTCCCTGAATGAAGAACGTGCCGGAGACGGAAAAGGCTTCTTTCCTCGCGGCGCAGGGCCCCAACACAGAACGCCGCCCCGGACACAGCGAGGGCGCTGTCACCGGGGCGGCGTTGTGCGTGTGAGCCAATGAGCGGACTCGAACCGCTGACCTGCTCATTACGAGTGAGCTGCTCTACCAGCTGAGCTACATTGGCTTCTTCGAAGGGGCTCGAAAATAACACCCCCTCACACGCCCTGTCAAGCGTCAGGATCCCGCCCGGGCGTACGGGACTCCCGTGCACGCTCGTCCTCATTATTTTTTCATTGCCGTCCGGAACGGCCCCGGAGCAGAAACACCGCCCCCACTCCGGCGATATCACCCGGCATGATCGCATTCGACGGTGTTTCAAAATCGTACGGGGACACCCTGGCGCTCCGGCCCACCACGTTCGCGCTGGAGCCGGGCAAGACGACCGTGCTCATCGGACCGAGCGGCTGCGGCAAATCGACCATCCTCCGGCTGATGATCGGGCTGACCCGGCCCACGGCGGGGGTGGTGCGCTTCGAAGGCGCGCCGGTGACGGCGGAGAACATGCGTGCGATCCGCCATCGGATGGGCTACGTCATTCAGGAGGGCGGGCTCTTCCCCCACCTCACCGCCCGCGCGAACGTGGCCCTGCAGGCCCGTCATCTCGGCTGGAGCCGCGAGCGTATCGAGGCGCGCATGAGAGCGCTCGCGGCGCTCGTGCGGCTGCCCCTCGCGCGCCTCGACGACTATCCGACCCGGCTTTCCGGCGGGCAACGCCAACGCGTCGGCCTCATGCGCGCGCTCATGCTCGACCCCGACGCGCTCCTGCTCGACGAACCGCTCGGCGCGCTCGACCCCATGATCCGCGCCGAGCTTCAATCGGACCTCAGAGACATCTTCCGGCGGCTCGCAAAAACCGTCGTCCTGGTCACGCACGACATCGGAGAAGCCGGCCATTTCGGCGACGTTATCTTCTTCCTCCGCGCGGGAGACATCCTCCAACGCGGCACGCTCCGAGAGCTCGTCTTCCATCCCGCCGATCCATTCGTCGAAGCCTTCATCAACGCGCAACGAAGTCCACTCGAAAGCCTCCACACCCCCGACGGAGCATAGCCGATGAAAAAAATGCGACGACCGGCTTTCCTTGCGCTCCTGCTCATGCTCACCCCGGCAGCGCTCGCACAGTCCCCTCCGGACCTCGTAGTGGGCTCGAAAAAGTTTACGGAAAACGTGCTCCTGGCCGAGATCGCCGCACAGTTGGCCCGGCACACGGGCTTCGAGGCGGAGCACCGCAGCGAACTCGGGGGGACGCGCCTGCTGTGGAACGCCCTCCGCTCCGGCGACATCGACGTGTATCCGGAGTATACGGGCACGCTGCTTCAGGAGATCTTTGCCGGAGAACCCATCGAGGAGGCGAAGCTTCCGGAGGCCCTCGCGGCGTACGGCCTCCGCATGACCGGGCCGCTCGGCTTCAACAATACGTACGCGCTCGGGATGCGGGAAGAGCGGGCGGCAGCGCGCGGCATCTCGACGATCTCCGACCTCCGGGAGCACCCCGATCTACACTTCGGTTTCAGCAATGAGTTCATGGACCGGGGGGACGGATGGCCCGCCCTTCGCGAATGCTACCGGTTGCCCCAGACAGACGTGCGGGGCGTCGATCATGACCTGGCCTATCGAGGTCTCGAAGCGGGCTCCATCGACGTGATCGACCTCTATTCGACCGACGCCGAGATCGCCTATTACGGGCTCCGCACGCTCGAAGACGACCGGAGCTTCTTCCCGGACTATCATGCCGTCTACCTTTACCGCGCGGACCTCGAAGCGCGCGCTCCCGCTTTCGTGCGCGTGCTCCGGGGCATGGCGGGAACGGTTTCCGCGGAGACGATGACGCGCCTCAACGCCCTCGCAAAGATCGAGCGCGTGCCGGAAACGCAGGTCGCCGCCGGGTTTTTGCGCGAAGCGCTCGGTCTCGAGGCGCTCCCCACGGACGCGCCCGAGACATGGAGCGAGCGGCTGTGGAAGCGCACGAGGGAGCACCTCTTCCTCGTCGGCGTCTCCCTCCTCGCGGCCATCCTTTTCGCCCTCCCGCTCGGCGTCGGCGCGGCGAAGCATCCCCGCGTCGGACAGGTGATTCTCGCCGTCGTCGGGGCGATATATACGGTCCCCTCGCTGGCGCTTCTCGTTTTCATGATCCCGCTCTTCGGCATCGGCGGGACGCCCGCCGTCGTGGCGCTCTTTCTGTACAGCCTCCTTCCCATCGTGCGCAACACGCACGCCGGTCTGATCGACCTCCCGAGGCCGCTGATCGAGTCGGCGGAGGCCCTCGGGCTGACGCCGTGGACGCGGCTCCGGAGCATCGAGATCCCCCTTGCCGCGCGCCCGATCCTCGCCGGGATCAAGACGGCGGCGGTGATCAACGTGGGCACGGCCACGCTTGGCGCGCTCATCGGCGCCGGCGGCTATGGACAACCGATCCTCACCGGCATCCGCCTCGACGACATGGGGCTGATCCTCGAAGGCGCCGTCCCCGCCGCAGCGCTCGCGCTCCTGGCGCAGGGCCTTTTCGAGGTCGCCGAACGACGCCTCGTGCCGAAGGGCCTCCGTTTGCCCGACGCCTGACGCTCCGGCCCCGGGCGTTCTCGCGATAAAACGTGGAGACGAACCGACCCTGCCATGCCCTTCACGACGAACCCCACGACATCGCAGGCCGACGGAAAACCCGAGGCCGGGGAGGAACCCTCGAAACATCGTGGAATCCTTCTCCGGACCCCACAGGCTCGAAAAACCCGGCGCTTTCGCGGGCCGGTCATCCCCGCACCCGACTCGCACCCGTCTACGACGGCGAGAGGGCGCCCATGAACAACGCACCGTCATTCCGATGAAAGAGATGAAAGAGACGCTCGAGACCCTCAAGGCCCGGCTTGCCAAGGTGATGGACCTCAATGCCGCCGCCGCCGTGCTCGAATGGGATCAGGAGACGCACATGCCGGCCGGCGCCGCCGGCGTTCGTGCCTTGCAGATCTCGACGATCCGGAAGCTCGCCCACGAGCACCTCACCGCCGACGAGATCGGCGCCCTCCTCGACCGGCTCGACCCGGCCGTCTCCGACCTCGACCCGGCCTCGACCGAGGCGGCGCTCGTGCGCGTGACCCGGCGGGACTACGAGCGCGCCCGGAAGCTGCCGGGGCGGCTCGTGGCGGCGCTTGCCGAGGCCTCGGCCCACGCGCGTGAGGCGTGGAAGACGGCCCGCGAGACGGACTCGTTCGCAACCTTCGCCCCCCACCTCGAGCGGCTCGTCGAACTCAACGTCGAGAAGGCGGAGACGCTCGGCTATGAGGAGCACCTCTACGATCCCCTCCTCGACGAGTTCGAGCCGGGCATGAAGACCGCCGACGTCGAGCGCGTCTTCGAAGGCCTCCGGGCGGAGCTCGTGCCGCTCGTCCATGCCATCGCCGAGCGACCCGCACCCGACGAGACGGTCCTCCACCGTCGCTTCGACCCGCAGAAACAGTGGGACTTCGGGCTGGCGGTCATTCGAGACTTCGGCTTCGACTTCGAGCGCGGGCGACAGGACCACTCGGCCCATCCCTTCACCACCGCTTTCTCCGTCTTCGACGTCCGGCTGACCACCCGCGTGGACGAGCACTTCTTCAATCCCGCCTTCTTCGGGACGCTCCACGAGGCCGGTCACGGGCTTTACGAACAGGGCATCGACCCGGCGCTCGACCGGACGCCCCTGGCCTCGGGGACGTCGCTCGGGATGCACGAATCGCAGTCGCGGCTGTGGGAAAACCTCGTGGGCCGGAGCCGTCCTTTCTGGACCTATTATTATCCGCATCTCCAGAAAACCTTTCCCGAAAGCCTGTCAGACGTGGAGGGCGAGACCTTCTTCCGCGCCGTGAACAAGGTCGCCCCGTCGCTCATTCGTGTGGAGGCCGACGAGGTGACGTACAACCTCCACATCATGCTTCGCTTCGAACTCGAAAAAGCGATGCTCGAAGGCCGCCTTGCCGTAGCCGACGTGCCCGAGGCGTGGAACGAAAAGATGGAGGCCTACCTCGGTCTCCGCCCGAGCTCGGATGCGGAAGGCGCGCTTCAGGACATCCACTGGTCGCTCGGGGCTTTCGGCTACTTCCCGACGTACGCGCTCGGCAACCTCATGTCGGCGCAGCTCTTCAATCAGGCGAAACAGGACCTCGTCGGGCTCGACGATCAGATCGCCGGAGGAACCTTCGAGGCGCTGCTTCGCTGGCTCCGCGTGCGCGTCCACCGGCACGGGCGAAAGAAAACGGCGACCGAGATCCTGGTGGACACGACCGGCGCGGGGCTTCGGGCCGACCCCTGGCTCGCGTACGTTCGAGAGAAATTCGGCGCGCTGTATGGGCTGTGACGGTCACGCCCGAACGTCGACGACGATGCGGCCGAGCGCCTGCCCGTCGAGCAGCGCTGCGCTCGCGGCAGGCACTTCGGCGAGAGGAATCACGCGGTGGGTCATGCGCGCGAAGGCTTCTTTCGGGACTTCGGCGGCGATGCGCGCCCAGGCTTCGAGGCGTCGGGGCATGGGGCATGTGTTCGAGTCGATGCCGAGGAGGTTGACGCCGCGCAGGATGAAGGGGAAGACGGTCGTATGCAGTTCGTGTCCTCCGGCGAGCCCGCATGCGGCGACGCTCCCGTGCCGGCCGGTCCGGCTGAGGAGGGCGGCCAGCGTGGCGCCGCCGACGGTGTCCACGGCCGCGGCCCAGCGCGCGGTGTCGAGGGGACGGCGGGGGCCCTGCCCGAGGTCCTCGCGGGGGAGGAGGCGGCGGGCGCCGAGCGCTTCGAGGTAGGCGCGCGCGTGGGTTTTGCCCGTCGAGGCGGCGACGGAGAAGCCGCGGCGCGCGAGGATGGTCACGGCGAAGCTGCCCACGCCGCCCGTCGCCCCGGTGACGACGACCTCTCCGCGCCCGGGGGTCGCGTCCTCGTGTTCGAGCGCCATGGCCGAGAGCATGGCCGTGAACCCCGCCGTCCCGGCGACCATCGCCTCCTTAGGCGTCAGGCCCTCCGGGAGCGGCACGAGCCATTCGCCCCGCACCCGCGCCATGCGACTGAACCCGCCCCACGTGTTCTCCCCGAGCCCCCAGCCGGTGCCGATGACGAGATCCCCCACGCGCCACAACTCCGACTCCGAGGCGACGACCTCCCCCGCCAGGTCGATGCCGGGCACGAAAGGATAAGCGCCTCGGATGATCTTGCCCCGACCGGTGACGGCAAGCGCGTCCTTGTAGTTGAGGCTCGAATACATCACCGAGACGAGCACGTCCCCTTCGGGCAAGTTTTCCGGTTCGAGCGAGCGCACCGCGGCCGTCACCTTCCCTGCTTCCTGTTCGAGCACCAGCGCTTTGAAAGCCATCACGAACCTCCATGTTGGAAAAGACTCAAACCAAAGATACGCACACATTCTCGATGCTGCGCGGTCGTCGCTTCACGGGAAAATCGAGCGCTGAGCCATGTCCTTGCTTTTCATCGGCCCTCTTCACATTCATCCCGTCAAAAAGGCCGTCAGTCGAGTTTCTCTTGAGAGTTTTCTAACCATACCTTTACTTTCGCGTCGGAATAACTTTATTTCGACGGCGCCCCACACCGCCCTCGCCGCCGGCGCCCTGCATAACCGGTGTGCCTTTTTCTGTCCACCAACCTCCTATCTTCATGCATACTTCTCGTTTGCGCTTGCTCTGCCTGTCGCTCATCACGGCATGCATGGGCTTGCTCTTCTCTCCCGGCTCCGCTTTCGCGCAGTCACAGGCCACCACGGGCGTCGTGCGCGGCTTCGTGGCCGACCAGTTTTCCAACCCCATCCCGAACGCAAGCATCGTGCTCCGGGAGACGGGGACGAACTTTGAACGAACGGTTACCTCGAACGAGCGCGGCATCTTCACGGCCAACCTGTTGCCGCTCGGCACGTACGAGATCACCGCGAGTGCGCCCGGCTTCAGCGAGTTCCAGCAGACCGGCATCCGTGTGCGCGTGGGCGCGACGGTGGAGGTGCTCATTACGCTGGTCAATGAACTCGACGAGGTCGTGGTCGAGGCCGGTCGTGTGGCCGTCGACGTGGAGCAGAGCGAGGCAGCCACGCGTCTTTCGGACGAGGCCGTCGAAGGCCTGCCGAACAACGGGCGCAACTTCCTCAACCTGACCCTGCTGACGCCCGGTGTGGCGATCGTGCAGGGACCCGACGGCGACGAACTTTCCATCGCCGGACAGAAAGGCATCCACAACAACATCTCTGTGGACGGCGCGGACTTCAACAACCCCTTCTTCGGAGAGCAGCGCGGCGGACAGCGCCCGGCCTTCACCTTCAACCTCGACGCCGTCGAGGAGATCGTGGTGGTGCCGCAGGGCGCAAACGCCGAGTTCGGGCGTTCGAGCGGCGGCTTCGTGAACGTCATCACCAAGAGTGGAACGAACACCTTCCGCGGCTCGACCCACTATTTCGGCAAATACGATTTCCTTTCGGCCAACTCGAAGCACGAAAGCCTGGTGCGCGAGCCCGACTTCATGCAGCATCAGGTCGGGTTCACGCTCGGCGGTCCGATCGTCCGGGACAAGCTCTTCTTCTTCACCGCGCTCGACGCCCAGCTCTTCGACGACACGAAGCAGAAGAACATCGACCGCATCGACCCGCGCTTGCGCCAGTTCATGGACACGGCCTTCGGCGGCGCGCTCGCCGGCGACTACGGCCCCATCGACCGGACGAACGACGCCGTGGCCTATCTGTTGAAGCTCGACTGGCGGCTCTCGAACCAGCATTACGCCACGTTGAAGTACAACTTCACGTGGTCCGAGCAGGTCAACGGGACGTTCGACGTCGACCCGTGGGGCCGCAGCTCGAACGCCGTGGAGAAGGACTGGTCGAACGCGATCAACGGCAGCCTCATGTCGATCCTGAAGGAGAACGTGACGAACGAGTTCCGTTTCCAGTGGGCCCGTGAGAACCGCCCGCGCCCGTACGAAGGCCCCGGCTTCCCCGGCATCGCCCCCCCGCCCGGCGTCGACACGCCCACGCGCCCCTTCCCCGACACCGGCGTCGACTTCGCGGGCGGATACCGCTTCGGCATGCCGTTCTTCATCCCGGTCAAGTATTACGACACCCGCTTCCAACTCCTGGACAACGTCTCGATCCTGAAGGACAACCACCTCATCAAGATCGGAGCCGAGTGGAACCGCGTCGAGTCGGTGCAGACGTTCATCGGCTTTGCCAACGGCCGGTTCATCTTCGGCTCGATCGACGGGTTCCTGAACTACGTCGAGCACGGAAACAGTTACGTGGAGTGCTCCAATGGAACGTCGAGCACGACGGGCGCCTGTCCCGCCGGTTCGGACATCGTCGGGCCGGTGGTGCTGTACCTCCAGCAGGCCGGCGTCGGCGGCACGACGGTCGAGCAGGCCGGCACGCAGGGCATCCCGCAGCACGAGCTCGCCGTCTTCGTTCAGGACAGCTGGAACGTGACGCCAAAGCTGACGCTCAACTATGGACTCCGCTGGGAAGCGCAGGTGCAACCCGACCCGATCACCCCGCCGGACGAGGTGTTCTACAGCGGCTTCATCGGCCAGACATCCACCACCCCGCAGGGCACGTTCGAGTTTCCCTCCGACGGCACGATCCCCTCGGACTGGGACATGTTCCAGCCGCGATTCGGCTTCGCGTATGACGTCAAGGGGGACCGGAAGACGGTCGTTCGCGGCAGCGCCGGCGTCTATTATGCGCGCATCCCGGGGCTCAACCTGGCCAGCTCGCGCTCGACGAACGGCTCGCTCGGCCAGACCATCTTCCGCAACAGCGCTCTGACCCCGATCCTCGGCGCGCCCCCGAACTATGACGAGCTCCTTACCCCGCCCTCCGGCGAGCCTTTCCGCCCGGACGTCTTCGTCTTCGACAAGGACTTCAAGAACCCCCGGACGATCAGCGCGAGCTTCGGCATCGAGCATCAGATCAATGACTGGGGCCTCGTGGGATCGATCAACTATACGCACGCAAGCACCGACGACCTGACGCGCTTCGTCAACCGGAACGATCCCGTCGCCTTCGGAGACGGAGTGGAAGGCCCGTGGTCCTCCGGTCTCAACGGCGGCTTCAATGGCGTCGGCGCGCTGACGACGGTCGAAAGCTCGGCCAAATCGCGGTACAACGGCGTCACGTTCGGGCTCCGGCAGTCCATCCGCGAGGACGTCCAGTTTCAGATCAACTATACGCTCTCCTGGGACAAGTCCGATGACGACAACGAGCGTGATCCGTTCACGCTCCGGTACGTCGATCCCCGGAAGTTCGACCGGGAGTACAACTGGAGCGACCGCGACCAACGTCACCGGCTCAACGCGTTCCTCCTCACCCGGTTGCCGGGCGACTTTCTCCTGAACAGCCGCCTGAGCTATTATTCGGCGCAGCCCACCTCCGAGTCCTGCGGCTCGAACAACCGGGGCGCCGGTCAACGCTCGCTCAACCCCTTCGGCTTCGGTTCCGACCGGATCTGCCCCAACGGCACGATCCTCCGGCGAAACACGCTGCGGAAGGACAACGAGTTCTTCTCCGTGGATCTGCGCCTGACGCGCATCTTCAAGCTCCCCGGACGCGGAGAGATCGAAGCCATCGTGGAGGTCTTCAACCTGTTCAACACGGACAACTTCCGCGACCCGACCTTTGGCGGACTGCTGTTCAACTTCGACGGGACCGTCCAATCCGGTCTCGGCGATCCGCGCCAGGTGCAGGTGGGCGTGAAGTACCGCTTCTGAGCTTCAGCGTTCATGCTTCGGGCCTCACGCGCCCCCTACCGGCCGGCTTCCCCCTCGGGAGCCGGCCGGTTTGGTCCGGGATGCTTCAGGGTTATGGCGCCATGCCCTCCGGAGCCACAATCTCGCTCCCCC
>JALSSK010000113.1 GCA_026984335.1 Rhodothermales bacterium | reverse complement strand
TTCATGGGGGATCAACCCCGTCCGCGGGTGGAGATCGGGGCGCGGCGGCAGGGCGAAGGCGAGGTGCTGTGCTGGGTGCGGGACAACGGCATAGGCATCGACGCCCGGTATCACGAGAAGGTCTTCAATCTGTTCGAGCGACTGAACAACCGGGTCGAGGGCACGGGGATCGGCCTGGCGCTGGTCAAGCGGATCGTGGAGGTGCACGGCGGGCGCATCTGGGTCGAGTCGGGAGCCGATACGACCGGGACCACGTTCTACGTGACGCTTCCGGCGGGCGAGGCAACGGGCGACTCCTGACGTGTGTGTGATGAGTACGCGCCTTGCATGCGTTGTTTCGCACGAAAAAGCCCGCGAGGACCGGGTCTTTTTGAAGATGGCTCGGATGAACGGATAATTATCGCCGAAGATGTGTATAATAACACTCCGGAAATGAACCGGGCCACCCCATCCGCGTGCATAGGGCGCCTGATCAGGCGCCGGGGTGTACGGATGGCGTTTCCGCCTCCGCATGCAAGTCATCTCTTCCCGATGGGCCGGGAGGGGTGGAAAGACGTGCTTGCCGGGTCTCACGCATCAAAGGGGGCGCTCTGCCGGCGGCCCCGGTATGGTGCGCGGGATATGCGCAGCGATCGGTTCAAGGAAATGAGTCATCCCCCTCCACGCGCCCTCAGCGTTGCTAATGTCTGATCGTTCCGGGTCGATGTAATCATACATCGCCGGCCGGGATCGGCGATCCGGAATCAGAAGCAGTGAAAGACGCCGGGATAAACGGAAGAGACGTATTTGCGCCGAGGGAATATGGCGAAGGAGCCCTTTACGGTCCTGTTGGTCGAAGATGATCCCGCACACGCGGAGTTGGTGCTTCGGAGTCTGGAGGACTATCGCGCGGAGAACCACATCATTCACCTGACCGATGGAGAAGCGGCGCTTGACTTTGTGTTCAGGCGTGGCGAGTATAAAGATGCGCCCCGCCCGCACATGATTCTGCTGGACCTTCGGCTCCCCAAAGTGCATGGACTCGAAGTGTTGCGGCAGATCCGGGCTTCCGAAGACCTTCACATGATTCCGGTCGTCGTTCTGACCACTTCGGAGGCCGAACAGGACGTGGTCCGCGCCTACGAACATCGCGTCAATAGTTACGTCGTGAAGCCCCTCGATTTTGCCCGTTTCACGAGTCTGATGAGAGAATTGGGATACTACTGGCTGGGATGGAATCATTACCCGTGGCCGTAGCGGCGAAAGCGCCGGTGACGAGGACCGGCCGGGGCCGATCGTTCCGGAGGACGTTTAGAGCAGGGACCGTATGGATATTTTGTTGGTAGAGGATGAGGAAGCGCACAAAGAATTGATCCGGCGCGCCTTCGAGATGCGGGGAGATCCCGTGGCGCTGACGGACGTGGCCACGCTGGAGGAGGCGCGCCTGTGGCTCGGTCGTTCGCTTCCGGACCTCGCCATCGTCGACCTCCGGTTGCCCGACGGCGACGGCATCGAACTGCTGGCCATGGAGGGGGGGATGCCCCTCTACCCGGTCATCATCATGACGAGCCACGGCGACGAGCAGGTGGCCGTGGAAGCGATGAAGGCGGGCGCAATGGATTACGTCGTGAAGTCGGAGCAGATGCTCATCCAGATGCCTCGCACGGTGGATCGGGTCATGAGCGGGTGGCGGCACATCGTGAAGCGGCGGCGGGCCGAAGAAGCCTTGCGAGAGAGCGAGGTGCGGTTCCGGGGCCTGTTCGAGCATTCGCCCATCGCGATCTGGGAAGCGGATCTCTCGGGCGTCAAGTCTTTCCTCGATTTGCTCCCGCTCGACGGCGTCAAGGATGTGCCGGAATATCTGGAACAACATCCGGAAGTGCTCACGGCGTGCGCCCAGCGGGTGCGTCTGCTGGGCGTCAATCAGGCCGCCGTAAAAATGTTCGAGGCCGATCATCCGGAAGAACTCCGGAACGCTTTCGCCAACGGCGAGGCCACGGAAAAGATGGCGGAGGCCTTCAAACGGGAGCTTCAGGCGCTGCTCCGCGGCGAGACGCTGATGGAGTTCGAGACGACGATGCGCACCCTGCTCGGCAACGACCGCGACATCACCTTCCGATGGGCCGTGCCGCCGGGTCATGAAGGAGACTATTCACGTGTGCTCGTCTCGCTCGTGGACATCACCGAACAGAAACGGCTGGAGCGGGAGATTCTGGAGATCAGCGGGCGCGAGCAACGCCGGATCGGAAGCGATTTGCACGACGGTCTCGGGCAACTCCTCGCCGGCACGCGTTTTAAGATCGCGCAACTGGAAAAGCGGCTCCGCTCGCAGGAGATGACCGAAGAAGCCGAAATCATCGCAGAGGTGGACCAGTTCGTGGCAGAGGCGATGACGCAGGCGCGAGCGCTGGCGCAGGGGCTCAACCCGGTCACGATGGAAGCCGACGGTCTGGCGCAGGCGCTGAAGGGGCTGGCGTTCTCGGTCGAGCGGTTCACCGGCATTCCATGCAAGCTGATTGCTCCGGAGCCGGTCTATATCCGGGATCCCGAAGTGGCCACACAGGTCTATCGCATTGCCCAGGAGGCCCTCAACAACGCCATGCGATACAGCCAGGCCACCCGGTTCGAAGTGAGCCTCCTCCAGAAAGGCAAAATTGTGACCCTCTCCGTACGAGACAACGGCATCGGCATTCCGGAGACGGCGCCCGAGGCGGGAGGCATGGGGCTTCGCATCATGAAGTATCGCGCCCGAATGATCGAGGGCGTGCTCGACGTGCGGCCTCACGCAGAGGGCGGCACCCTGGTGACGTGCCACTTCCTTGCGGCCTCCACGGCCTCGGAATCGGA
>JALSSK010000112.1 GCA_026984335.1 Rhodothermales bacterium | reverse complement strand
CATGGATCCACAGATGACCTCGATCCATCCCGGCTTCTTGTCCCGGTGAAAGACGTGGGGTTCCATAAGACGAATACTGCAGTGGGAGGGATGCCGGAAGCGCCGGCATGCTCGAACATGGCTCCGTGCGTCGTAGGCAGGGCGCACGGAGCACGAGCAGCAACCTTGCGCCGTGCCCCTCTCGCCTCCGTCAACCGTACGAGAGCAACCGGAGCGTGTGAGCACGGCGGGCCCGGATGGGGCAAGATACGTGCTCCGGACCTTTGATGCAGGCGGCGCGCCTCGGAAGGACGGCGGCGCCCCGGCTCAGATGTCGGCGAGCGCACGGGCGCGGAGCCAGCCGTCGACGCCGTTCGGCAGGCGCACCTTCACCCATGCGCCCTCCGTGGCCGTCACGTCGACGACGACGCCCTCGTGGATGACGCGCTCGGTCTCCGCCGTCTCGCTCGGCCCCGCACGGAGGTCCGCCCGGTCGGCCACGACCACGCCCCGCCGGGCCTCTCCGCCGGAGGACGCCGCGAAGGCCGCCGCCAGCAGGAGCACCGCGAGCGCCGCCGAGACCGCAAACGCGCGCCGACGCCACGGATTGCGGACGCCCCGCCGGATCCGATAGCCCCACAGCCCGGCGGCGATCAGATAGCAGAAGAGCCCGCCGAGGAAAAGCCCCCACGCGCCCGTCCGGGCCGCCACCTTTTGCCACCACACCTGCCAGATAGGCGCGGGCGCCTGAGAAAAGTGGTCGGCGAGGCGGGCACGGACGATGTTCAGATTGTGCGCCAGTTGCCGATTCTCGGGCATCATCCGCCGCGCCTTCTCATAGTACCGGATCGCCTGCCCGAAGGCGTCGAGGCGATAGTAGGCGTTCCCCAGATTGTAGTAGAGCAGATCGCTCGCATACCCGGTCGCGAGGGCTTTTTGATAGGCGTCCACGGCGGCGGCGTAGTTTCCCTCGAGATACTGTCGGTTGCCTTCGTCGAACCGTTGCACTGCCTGCTCCACCTGTGCGTGCGCGGGCGAGAGGAGCGTCGTCGAGAAGAGCCCTATGAGGAGCAACGTGCGCATGACTATACGTTCACCGGCATTGATTCCTGTTTGAACCGCTCGTCGAAAGCCGCGATGAGTCGTCCGGCGCGGTCGCGGGCGGCTTCCATGGCGGCGCGGTCGGGGAGGATGGGGGCGAAGCGGATCCGATCGCATTCTTCGAGCAACTGCCGGAGGTCCTGCCGGAGGTCGTCGGGGATGCCGGCCCGGGCAAGGCGCTCGTCGAGCTGAGGCCGTGTCAGACCCGTCTCGGCGATGTTGAGCCGATTGCCGATGAAGCCGAGAACGGCGCGTTCCAGCTCGGCATAGAACGCGCGCGGTTCCTTTTTCCGGAGGAGCGTTTCGGCCTCCCGGAGGTGCTTGCGGGCCATCGGATGCGCGCGACGGTTACGGGCGTACGAGACGTCGGTGGCGAGGCGCCGGGTGTGGCGCTGATAGAGGGCCAGTGCGCCGAGCGCGAGGGCGGGCAGCAGCAAGAGTACGTACGTCCACGGGTTGCGGTGGAGGGGCCGGCGGTCCGTGCGCGTCCACGATGCGCCGTCGATGAGCGGCCCGGCGATGTCGTCCACCGGGAGTCCGGCGGCGGTGGCTCCGACGGGGGGCGTCGTCTCCGCCGCGCCGGTGACGTGGATCACGCGCGGCTCCGAGGTGAGCGTGCGATAGCGCTTGGCCTGCGGGTCGAAATAGGAGAACGTGACCGGCGGCAACTCATACGTCCCGTGCGAGCGGGGGACGAGCACGTACGTGAAGGTCTTCGTGCCCCGGATGCGCAGGCCGCTCCGATCGATGGAGGAGGCGACCTCCGGCTCATACTGCTCGAACACGTTCGGCGCGGTGAACGACGGGGCCTCCAGCGTGGCGAAGTTGCCGTCACCGGAAAGGACGACCTTGAGCTGGAGCGACTCGCCCGCTTCCAGAGAGGTGCGGTCCACCCGGGTGACCATTCTAAACTGCCCTACGGCCCCGCGGAAGTCCGGCGGCGGGTTCGGCGGCAGGGGCTTCACGCGGATCGTCAACGGAGCCGAGGCCACGTCGATGGGCCGGTACCGGCGCGAGCGCAGAAAGAAGCTCTCGAAGGGATCGCGGGTGCGCTGCGGAAGGATCGCCTCGGTCTCGATGCGGAGCGGGTCGATACGCAACTCTCCGGCATGCGTGGGAAAGACGGCGGCCCGCTTGAGCACGATGGTATGGTACCGCAGCCCGCCCTCGACCACGTCGCGGGGGATGGGGCGCGTGTCGACGTCGAGTTCTTCGCGCCAGAAGCCCTCGGCGTCCCACGAGTCGGTCAGCCGGCTCTGGCGCAACTGGATGCCGTCGCGGAAGAAAAGCTGGTATTCGACCGTGAGTTGTTCGTTCTGATAAGCGGTGCGCTTGGCCGGGACGACGCGGATGAACAGATCCTCGGGCGCGGGGGTCTCCTCTTTCGGCGGTTCGGGGTCACGGCCGGCGAACGGGTCGAGTAAGCCGGCGAAGGGGTCGCGGCGGCGAGCGCGCGCGGGCCGCTGCGCCTGCGGCACGACGGTGAGCGTGATGGCCTCGGTCGTATACACCTCGCCGGCCACCGTCACGCGCGCCGGGCCGATGCGCGCCGTACCCTCACCGGTGGGCTGGTACGTCCACTGAAAGCCGACGCTCTGCTGCATGTTGCCGTTGACGATGGAGATGTTGCGCGAGGTGCTCGGGAAGCGTTGCACGAGCGTGAGGCCCTCCGCCTCCGGCGCCTGCGGCGTCTCGATCTCCGAGAGCCGGCTGCCCTGCACCTCGATGGTGTACACCACCCGCTCCTCCGCACCGACGGTGGTCTCGCGCACCGACGCCGTCACTTTCGGCTGCGCCTCGACGGGCCTCGCCGCAAGGACCATCGCCGCAAGCGCAAAGACCGCCGAGGTGATATAGACGCTTCTGTTCATCGTTCTCCCTTCTTCCGTTCGCTTTCGCCCCCTACCAGTCCTTCTCCACCCGGCGCGGGCGCGCCTTCATTTTTTGCACCTGGCGGAGCAGTTGTTCCTCCTCGTTCTCCAGGGCCTGCAAAATGCGCTCAGCTTCCTCCGGACTCAGTTCGTCGGGATTCGTCGGCTGTTGTTGTTGCTGCTGTTGCTGTTGCTGTTGTTGCTGATCCTCGCTCTGCTGATCCTGTTGCCGGTCCTGGTTCTGCTGCCGTTGGTCCTGATTCTGCGGTTGTTGCCGGTCCTGGTTCTGCTGCCGTTGGTCCTGATTCTGCTGTTGTTGCTGGTCCATCCGGCGCCGGGCGAACTCGTAATTGAACTTGGCGTCCTCGTCATCGGGGCGAGCCAGCAAGGCTTTCCTGTACCATTCGACGGCCGCCTTCAGGTCCTCTTGCCGAACGGCGTTGTTGCCCGCGTTATAGGCGGCCCGCGCGAAGTCGGCATCGTCGGAGGCGGTCCCCGTCGCGGCAGTGAACGCCTGCGCGGCGTGCTCGAAGTCGCCCTGCCGGTAGAGGGCGGCGCCGAGGTTGTTGAACAGGCCCGTCCGCACGGCGCCCGTCGGCCGGCCTTCCGCCGCCGCCAGCCCCGCGCGATAGGCGTCGGCGGCCTCGGCGTACCGTTCCTGCCGGTACAGGTCGTTGCCCACGCGGCCCTGCTTCGAGCCGTCTCCGCCCGCAGGGGTCGCCACCATCTGAAGCACGAAGAAGATCACCAGGAATCGCATCATCTCGGTCGAGGGAAAAGGGGTTCCAAGGGGTCCGAAACCGGTCAGGCCGTCGCAGGGGATCGTGGCGCGCGTTTGCGCCGGTCGCTGACGAAGAGCTCGGCGGCAAGGAGCAGGAGCGCCAGCGTCAGCGGCCACTGATACTCTTCCTCATACTCCTCGAATTTCTCTTCTCCGAACGTCGTCTTGTCCATCCGTTCGAGCGCAGTGGATAGTTTCGAGAGCGAACTCGACGTACGCGCAATGCGGAAGTACGCCCCGCCTTCGGCCAGTTTTTGCAGGGCGTCCTCCTCCAGTTTGGTCGTCACGACGCGCCCCTCGCGG
>JALSSK010000111.1 GCA_026984335.1 Rhodothermales bacterium | reverse complement strand
TCGTGATCGAGCGGGTGCGGCGGGCGCCGGGCTGCGCGCTCGTGCCCACCGATGCGGCGGTGCGGCGGTGGCTGCCTGCCCGCCCGCACGACGCGCACAAGTACAGCGTGGGCCTGGCCCTCGTGGCGGCGGGCGCGCCGGGCTTCACGGGCGCGCCGGTGATGGCGGCCCAGGCGGCCGCGCGCGCCGGGAGCGGCTTCGTCGTGTGCGCCTGTCCCGAGCCGATCCGCCCCACGCTCGCGGCGAAGCTCACCGAGGTGACCACCGTCGGCCTTCCCGTCGATGAGGCGGGCGCGATCCTTCCCGACGAGGCCCGCGCGGCGATGGCCGAGCGCCTGAGCAAGGCGCGGGCGCTGCTCGTGGGGCCCGGCCTCGGCCGCGCGCCCGGCACGCAGGCCTTCGTCCGCGCCCTCCTCCGCCGCACCGACCTCCCCGTCGTCCTCGACGCCGACGGCCTCGTCGCCCTCGCCGGACACACCGACCTCTTCGCCGAGCGCGCGCGGGGCCGGTGGATCCTCACGCCGCATGCGGGCGAGTTCAAACGCCTCGCCGGAGACGACGTAGACCTCACCGACCGCGTGCGGACGGCGCAACGCTATGCCGAGAAGTGGGACGTGGTGCTGCTTTTGAAGGGGATGCCCTCGGTCGTCGCCGCGCCGGACGGGACGACGTACGTCAACGCCACGGGCAACCCGGCGCTCGCCACCGCCGGCGCCGGCGACGTGCTCGCGGGGCTGACGGTGGGGATGCTCGCGCAGGGCCTCGCGCCCGCCGAAGCCGCCGCCGCCGCACTTCACCTCGGCGGAGCCGCCGCCGACCGATACGCCGACCGCCTCGACCCCCGCTCCATGGTCGCCACCGACCTGCTCGATCAGCTCCCGCACGTGCTTCACGAACGGTTTCGCTCATGAAATCGCGCCGTCGCCTGCTCGCTCTCGGCTGGACGCTCGCCATCGTCGTCTCCCTCTCCCTCCCCGGTGAGAGCCTGCCGGACGTCCCCGTGCTCGGATTCGACAAGCTCGTGCACGTCGTCCTGTTCGCCGTCTTCGGATGGCTGTGGATGGCAGCCCTCGAGGTCCCGCTTCGGAGGCGGACGTGGGGCGTGCTCGCGGCGGGCCTTCTCTTCGCCGGACTCTCGGAAGTCTACCAGGGCGCGCTGATCCCCGGTCGCATCGGCGACCCGTACGACGCCGTGGCAAACGCGCTCGGCCTCGGCGCAGCGGTGTTTCTCTATCGGTATCGCCTCCGAAAAACCCCCGTGGCGTGATTCCTCGACCGGGGACCCCCCGGCCCCGGGAAAAAATTCGGCGGCGGCGGGCAACTTCGGCGCGTGCCTCGTGTCTTTTCTGCACATTGGGAATGATACCGGACTTCGGGAGGGTCAGGCCTATGGAACCAATGGAACGCAGTCGTCGGCCCACACGCCCCGGATGGGGGATGCTCGCGGCGCTCGCCATCTTCTTCGCCTTTTTCCTGCTTCTTCGTTTCGAGTGGGGGCCGAACCGCGCCGTCCGCGTCGCCCTGCTCGGGCACGAGCTGCTGAGCCTGGGCACGCCCGCGCCGCCCGCCGTGGAAGAATTCGCGGTCGTGGAACGGATGCCCGAACTCCTCGGCGGGCTCGCCTCGATACACCGGGCCGTGCGTTACCCCGCCCTTGCGAAGAAGGCGGGCATCGAGGGTCGCGTCATCGTGCAGTTCGTCGTCGATGAGCAGGGGCGCGTAGTCGATCCCGTCGTGGTGCAAGGGATCGGCGCCGGATGCGACGAAGAGGCCATCCGCGCCGTCCGCCGGGCCCGCTTCCGCCCGGGCACGCAGCGCGGCACGCCGGTGAAGGTGAAGATGTCGCTCCCCGTCCTCTTTCGGCCCGGGTGATCCGCCGGAGCGCGCCCCCTTGCCGGGAGCGGAACCAGACGAAAATGCATCCTGTATCAAACACAGAGTTTTCATTACCCTCATTTTACGTTATCTTGACAGAACGTCCTTTTGACCAAGCATAGCCGGAAACGATAACCATGTCTTTACGAAAAACAGAAAAAGCCGATTTGCGCAGGCGATACCCGCTCTACATCGAGATCGGCCTGGTGATTACGCTGGCCCTTCTCATCGTCGCCTTTCGGCTCGACCTCAGCGCCGACGACTCCTTCGAGGTGGTGATGCAGGAGCAGGAGGTGGTGCAGATGGAAGAAGTGCAGCAGACGCAGCAGATCGAGAAGCCGCCGCCGCCGCCGCGCCCGCCGGTGCCCGTCGAGGTGCCCGACGATGAGATCCTGGAGGACGACGACCTCGACCTCGACGCTTCGCTCGACATCGACGAGCCGCTCGCGGACCTCCCCCCGCCTCCGCCCCCCGCCGAGAAAGAGGAAGAGCCGGAGCCGGAAATCTTCGTCATCGTGGAAGACATGCCGCAGCTCATCGGCGGTCTGGGTTCGCTTCAGAAAAAGATTCGCTATCCCGAGATCGCGAAGAAGGCGGGCGTCGAGGGGCGCGTCATCGTGCAGTTCGTCGTCGATGAGCAGGGGCGCGTAGTCGATCCCGTCGTGGTGCGCGGCATCGGCGCCGGGTGCGACGAAGAGGCCATCCGCGCCGTCAGCCAGGCCCGCTTCAAACCGGGCAAACAGCGCGGCAAGCCGGTGAAGGTGAAGATGTCGCTCCCGATCACCTTCAAGCTCAAATAAGCACTGCGTTCTTTCGAACGGAAGAGGCCCCGTCGCGCCCCGGTGCGATGGGGCTTTTTTTTCTGTTTTATCACGCACGCGAAGCGCGCCGCGCCGCCGGACGGGTTGCTTTTCCCGCGCGGGTGCGGGATACTCCGGAAAAGGGAAAACATCGACGGGGAAAAGTATGGAACCGACTACGTATACGCCGATCAGAGCGCCGAGAGGGACCAAGCTCCAGTGCCGGGGATGGCATCAGGAGGCCGCCCTGCGCATGCTCATGAACAACCTCGACCCGGACGTGGCCGAGAAGCCGGACGAACTGATCGTCTATGGCGGCGGTGGAAAGGCGGCCCGGAACTGGGCCTGTTATCACAAAATCGTCGAGACGCTTCGGCGGCTGAAGGACGACGAGACGCTGCTCGTACAGAGCGGCAAGCCCGTCGGCGTCTTTCGCACGCATGAGGAAGCGCCCCGCGTGCTCATCGCCAACGCGCACCTCGTGCCGAAGTGGGCCACGTGGGACGAGTTCCGCCACCTCGATGCGCTCGGGCTGACGATGTACGGGCAGATGACCGCCGGATCGTGGATCTACATCGGCACGCAGGGCATCCTTCAGGGCACGTACGAGACCTTCGCCGAGTGCGCCCGGCAGCACTTCGGCGGCACGCTCGAAGGGCGGCTCGTGGTGACGGCGGGCCTCGGCGGCATGGGCGGCGCCCAGCCGCTGGCCGCCACCATGAACGGCGGCGCGTTCCTCGGCGTCGAGGTCGATCCGCGCCGCATCCAACGCCGCGTGGAGACGGGCTACCTCGACCGCATGAGCACCGACCTCGACGAGGCCCTCGACCTCGTCCTCGACGCCCGCGCAAAGGGCGAGGCGCTCTCGGTCGGGCTCCTCGGCAACGTCGCCGACGTGCTGCCCGAACTCGTCCGGCGCGGCGTCGTGCCCGACGTGCTCACCGACCAGACCTCGGCGCACGATCTCCGCCTGGGCTACCTCCCGAGTGGGTATTCCGTCGAAGAGGCCGCCGCCTTCCGGGAAAAAGATCCCGAGGGCTACGAAAGCGCCGTCCTCGACAGCATGATGGTTCACGTCCGCGCCATGCTCGACCTTCAGAAGGCCGGAGCCGTCACGTTCGATTACGGCAACAACCTGCGCGGGCAGGTCGCCGACCGCCGGGGGATGACGGAGGCGTTCGAGATCCCCGGCTTCGTGCCCGAGTTCATCCGCCCGCTCTTCTGCAAAGGCTCCGGGCCGTTCCGGTGGGCCGCGCTCTCCGGCAACCCGAACGACATCGCCGTCACGGATGCGGCCGTGCTCGAAACCTTTCCCGAGAAAGAGGCCCTCGCGCGGTGGATCCGCAAAGCGCAGGAGAAGGTG
>JALSSK010000110.1 GCA_026984335.1 Rhodothermales bacterium | reverse complement strand
GGCGGGACGGGCCGTGTGCCGCCAGGCGCGGGCAAGGCCGTCGCGGATGTGGCGGCGCCATTCGGCGCGCGCCCGGCGGCGGGCCTCCCGGAGCACGGCGCGCGTCACGCGGGGCGGGCACTCCGGGAGCGACATCGCGCGGAGGCCGTCGCGGATGCTTTCGGCCAGACGCAGCTCGGCGGCCCAGGCGTCTTCGCTCACGCCGCCTTCGAAGCGCGCCGCCTCCTCGGGCGTGAGGTCGCCGTCGAGGTAGGCTTCGAGGCGGTCGTCCATCCAGTCGTGCGGGGGGGCGGGGTCAAACGGTTGCACGTTCCGATACCTCACTCAGTAGCTTGCGTAACGTTTTGCGGGCGCGGTGGAGGTACACCTTCACCGTGTTGAGCGGCAGTCCGAGCGCTTCGCTGATCTCTTCGTATTTCATGTCGTGAATCTCCCGGAGGATCACGATGCTGCGGTGCGGCTCTTTCAACTGCCGGAGGGCGCGCGCCAGGTGCTCGCGAAAGAGGGCCGAGGCGGTTTCGTCGTCGGGGGCGCGGCCCGGGTCGGCAGCGCGACGGACGCCGTCGGGGTCCGTGCGGACGAGCGCGCGGTAGACGTTGCGCCGCCGCAGGGCGTCGATGCAGGCGTTGCGGGTGACGCGGAGCAGCCAGGCGAGCAGGCGCGCTTCGTCCACCTCGTGCCGGTGATGCCACAGGCGCAGCCATACCTCCTGGGCCACGTCCTCGGCCTCCTCCCGGTCGCCCAGAAGGTAGACGGCCAGGCCGTAGACCCGGTGCTGGTGCTGACGGACCTGTCGTTCGTACTGGAGCAGATTCACCCTGGCGCCCGGGACCGCGTGCGGTAGTGTTCATGGCATCGTTGGTTCGAAGGACGCACCGGTGTGCGAAAAGGTTACATCGAAACGGCGGGGGGCTTTCCGTCACCCAACCTCGGAGCTTCCGACACCCGGCGCAAGAAACGCGCCTCCGCGACGAATCAAAATCGGCGCGCGCGGGGTATGTAGTCGCATCGCCGCCGGCTCCGGCGCGCCATGCGTTTCCCGATAACGGGCCGTGAGGGCCCTCACGCCGACAGACGTCCATGCGATTCAAAAGTAAAAAACTGTATCTCATCCCTGCGTTGCTCCTCCTGATCATCGGGACCGTGCTGGGGATGAAGATCGAGTCCCTCCTCTCCGGCAACGACACGTTCGAACAACTGAAGAAACTCGAAGACGCGTTCCTCGTCGTCGACCGGCATTACGTGGAGAAGGTCGATCCGAAGCACCTCTCCGAGAGCGCCATCGCCGGGATGCTCAAGGCGCTCGACCCGCATTCCGTCTTCATCACGGCGGAAGAGGTGGCCGAGGTGCAGGAAGGCTATCGCGGCTCCTTCGGCGGCATCGGCATCTGGTTCGAGCCCGCCGCCACGGAGAAGGACACCGCCAAGGTGACCTCGACGATCCCCGACGGGCCGAGCGAGACCCTCGGCGTGTTGGCCGGCGACCGCATCATCGCCATCAACGATTCGAGCGCCATCGGGATGAACTCGAACGCCATCCAGAAACGTCTCAAAGGACCTGTCGGCACGAAGGTCAAAATGACCGTGAAACGGCCCGGCGTCAGGCAGCCGCTCGAGTTTGTCATCACGCGCGACCGCATCCCGCTCTACAGCGTCGACAGCTCGTACATGGTCGACGACGAGACCGGATACATCCGCATCGGGCGCTTTGCCATGACCACCCACCAGGAATTCGTCTCGCACCTTCGGGAGTTGAAAGAGCAGGGGATGAAACGGCTCATCCTCGATCTCCGCTCGAACCCCGGCGGCATCAAGAGCGCGGCGGTCAACGTGGCCGACGAGTTGCTCAAGGGAGGGAAGACCATCGTGTACACGCGGGGCCGAAACCCCGAAGAGAACGAAGTGGATCGGTCCACGCCGGGCGGCCTTTTCGAAGAGAACCCCGTCATCGTGCTCGTCAACGGCGGCTCGGCCTCGGGCAGCGAGATCGTGGCCGGCGCGCTGCAGGATCACGACCGCGCCCTGCTCGTGGGGCAGCGCACCTTCGGCAAGGCGCTCGTGCAACGCCCCTTCCCGCTCTCCGACGGCAGCGTGCTCCAGATCACCGTCTCCCGGTACTTCACCCCCGCCGGTCGTCTCATTCAGACGCCCTACAAGGACGGCGACCTCGAAAGCTATTTCGAGAAAAAAATGGAGACCCGAAAACTCGACCTCGACCACGTCCCCGACTCGCTCAAGTTCCGGACGGACCACGGGCGCATCGTCGTCGGAGGCGGCGGCATCATGCCGGACGTCGTCATCACGCGCGACACCACGCTCTCGTTCTATGCCCCGCTCGTGAGCGCCGTCCGGGAACGCAACCTCGACATCCTCTTCGTGCGCGACTGGTTCAACCGTCACGAACGCATGCTCCGCGACCGGTGGAAAGACCGGCGAGAGGACTTCATGGCGACCTTCACCGTCGGTCCCGAGATGTGGGATGCGTTCTGGGCGTATGCCGAGAAAGAGGGCGACATCCACCTCGTCGATGCGGATTCGGCGCGCGCGGAAGAGGGCTACTTCGACCGGGCGGATGTCGGGAAGCATCGCGAGGTGCTGGAGACCCTCCTCAAGGCGCGCCTGGCCCAGCGCCTCTATCGCAGCGAGGCGGGCTATCCGCTCTTCAACCGGATCGAGCCCGAGTTCAACGAAGCGCTCAAACACTGGCCGGAGGCGGCCCGGCTGGCGGCGATGCAGACGCCCTGACGCCGGCGCGGCGACGTACGCCGGGCGCTACCGGATCGGCTATGGCGCCGAAGCGACGCCGGGGCTCCGCACCAACCTCGGGCGGCGACTCTTCATCCTCGCGCGGGGACGGTGTCGCCTCATCAACGGGCTTGCGCTCAGGGCCTCGGAGCAGGAAGCCGCCGAGTTTCCCGTCCTCGGCTTTGCCGTCGGCTTCGGCTTCAAGTTCTGACCGGGCGACGGGGCGCGGCCTCCGCGAAAATGGCGGCGATGATTGACAGGCAGCGCGCGCGCGCCTATCTTTACAAGCCTCTCCATGCACGGGCGCGCTCCGGCCACCCACCTTTTCCCGGGCGCGCAGGCCGCTTCAGGCGGCGTATGGCGCAACCTCAACCCGGTTGACTTCATGGGGCACGTGGCACTCTGGCGGAAGCGAGCGCGCCGGTGGACCGGCCTTTTGCTGGCCGCGCTGGTCTCGACGGGACCTGCGTTCGGGCAGTTCCGGCAGGTGCATACCCCCGAACACCTCGAAACCGGGCAGACCGCCAACCTCTTTGCCGTATGGGAAGGCCGCACGGCCCTCGACGGGGTGTACCTCGAACTTCCCCTCGGTTGGACCTTGCGCGGCGTGCGATCCTTGCGCTACGGCTATGAATCCGTGCCGGTGGAAATGCGTCCCGCCGGCGCGCGGGAAGGCGTCTACGTCGTCTCTTTTCCGGAGGTCTTCAAGGGAGCATGCGAGCTGATCTTCGAGGTGAAGACGGGCGACTTCGCGGGCGCCGCCACCTGGACGCTGACGCCCTTCACGCGCGGCCGACGACAGGGGCGCGCCTATGACGAACGCCGCGACATCTTCCGCGTGACCGAACACGTCTACGTCAACCCGGCGCACACGGGCGACAACCGGGTGCTCGCCTTCGAGGCGGAGGGCGGCGAGCCCGTGCTCCTGCGCCGAGAGGCGTTGCCTGACCTGAGCATGCGCGCTCCGTACACGGTCGAATTCTGGCTGAACACGGTGGACCTCGACGAGGTGGCGCTCTCCACGTGGGACGGCGACGAGCGTACGGCGTATCCGCTGGAGATCATCGTTGATGTGAGCGGGCGGCTGTTCGTCTATCACGGCCGGCCGGGGCAGCACCGCTCCATGATGACCCGGCAGCCGGTCGCCGACGGACAGTGGCATCACGTGGCCGTCACGCACGAGCCGGCCGACGGGTGGTCCCGCCTGTTCGTCGACGGCGCGGCCTCGGACTCGCTCTTCTTCGAGACGATGCCCCTCATCGACGTGCGCACGCCGGTGGCGCTCGGCGGGCGCGTGCCGGGCGCCGAGACCGGGGCGACGATGCGCCCGTTCACCGGTATGATCGACGAACTGCGCTTCTGGCCGCGCGCCCGGACCCTGGCCGAGATCCGGCAGACGATGAACCGGCCGCTTCGCTCGCAAGAGCAGAAGGTCGTCGCGCTCGGCTTCGAGGACCCGCTTCCGGAGACCATCGTCGAACGCCCCGCCCCGCGCGCCGTACGGCGGTTCTCCGACCTCGACTTCTACCTTCCCATTCGCAGACTGCGCGGGACGGCGGAGAACGGGGCCGTCCTGCTGACGTGGGAGACGCAGGACCGGCAGACCGTCGCGTTCATCGTCGAGCGCTCGGAGGACGGGCGGCGCTTCGAGGAGATCGGACGCGTGGCGGCCCGCGACGCGCAGGGCCCGGAGGACGAGCGCCGCTTCTCTTTCCTCGACACGGGCGTCTCCGGACGGGTGTTGTACTATCGCATCCGCCAGCAATTCGAAAGCGGCGTCGAACGCATTTCGAGCACCGTCAAGATGGGCCTCGGCGCCGAGGAAGAGCAAAAAAACGCCGTGCTCATCGGCAATTTCCCCAACCCCTTCAACCCGGCCACCACCATCGCCTATACGCTCAAGAATGCGCAGCACGTGCGCCTTTCGGTATGGGACCTCTCCGGTCAGCAGGTGGCGCTCCTCGTCGACGAGTCGGAAGGGGCGGGGTATTATGAAGTGTCCTTCCACGCCGGCGATCTGCCGAGCGGCACGTACTTCATCCACATGCAAACCGATGAGGGCGTGCAGACGCGAAAGATGATTTTGATGAAGTGACCGGCCCGCATCCTCGAAAAAGCCATCGCCCGATCAGGCCCGAGGGACCCTTTTTCGAGGCGTGGTTCTCCCCTGCATTTCCCCGCATTTTTTCCTACACTGTGTCCGCGATTGGCGCGCGTCGGCGCATGTTTTGAAAAAACATCGAGGCTCTATGCATCCCCCTCCGCAACCGAAAGAAAAAGGCGGCGACGCGGTCGAGCCGTACATTGCTCCCACGACGATTTTGCCCGAGATCACCGTTAAATCCGTGATTCTGGGCATCTTGCTTTCGGCCATTCTGGCGGGCGCGAACGCCTATCTGGGTCTGAAGGTGGGCATGACGGTCTCGGCTTCGATCCCGGCGGCGGTCATTTCGATGGCGGTGCTCCGCTTCTTTCGCGAGCACAACATCCTCGAGAACAATATCGTGCAGACGGCGGCCTCGGCGGGCGAGTCGCTGGCGGCGGGCGTCATCTTCACGCTGCCGGCGCTCATCATGCTCCGATACTGGACCGGCTTCGAGTTTCTGCCGACGATGGCCATTGCGTTGAGCGGGGGCATCCTCGGCGTGCTCTTCACCATTCCGCTCCGGCGCGCGCTCATCATCGAGGCGCGGCTTCAGTTCCCCGAAGGCGTGGCTACGGCCGAAGTGCTCAAGGCCGGGACCGAGGGCGGCGAGGGCACGAAATACATCGCGCTGGCCGGGGTGGGCGGGGCGTTCCTGAAGCTGTGTCAGACGGGCTTCAAGCTCGTGGCCGGGAAGGCCTCGGGCGCGTTCACGGCGGGGGGGGCCATCTTCGGATATGGGACCGAACTCGGCGTGGCGCTCCTCGGCGTGGGCTACATCGTCGGGGTGAACATCGCGATCCTCGTCTTTGCCGGCGGCCTGATCTCGTGGCTCTTCGGCATCCCCATCTTTACGGCGCTGGCCGACCGCGCCACCCTCGACGCGATCTATCAGGGAGCGAGCGGCTATGACGCGGCCGATGCGGTGTGGAGCGCCGAGATCCGCTACATGGGCGTCGGCGCGATGGCCACCGGCGGGCTGTGGGCGCTCGTCTCGCTCATGAAGCCCATCCGCGACGGCGTTCGGTCGTCGCTCGAAGCGGTGCGCGCCGCCCGCCGGGGCGAAGACCTGCGCGTGCCCCGCACCGAGCGCGACACGCCGATCCATGTGGTGATGATGGGGACCGTGGCGCTCAGCGTGCCGATCTTCGTCGTGTTCCTCTTCGTCGTCCATCAGGGCGAACTCGGCATCTCGACGGGGCTGTACCTCGGCACGACCGTCTTCGGGCTGCTCTTCGCGCTCGTGGCGGGCTTCCTCTTCTCGTCGGTGGCGGGCTACATGGCCGGGCTCGTCGGCTCGTCGAACAACCCCATCTCGGGCGTGACCATCGCCACGATCCTGACCATCTCGCTCATCCTCCTGGCGCTGCTCGGTTCGCAGATCGACTTCTCGGTGGACAAGGCGCGGGCCACCGCCGCCGCCGCGACGGCCATCCTCGTCGGCGCGGTCGTAGGGTGCGCGGCGGCCATCGCGGGGGACAACATGCAGGACCTGAAGACCGGGCAACTGGTGGGGGCGACGCCCTACAAACAGCAGATCATGCAGATCCTCGGCGTGACCGTGGCGGCCCTCGCCATCGCGCCGGTGCTGCAACTGCTCTTTCAGGCGTACGGCCTCGGCGACGTCTTTCCCCGCGCGGGCATGGATTCGGCCGAAGCCCTCTCCGCGCCGCAGGCGACGCTCATGGCCAGCGTGGCCGAGGGCGTCTTCCACCGCAACCTGCCGTGGACGATGATCTGGATCGGCGTGGCCATCGCCGTGGCCATCATCGCCTTCGACGAGTGGCTCGGCGCGCGAGGATCGAGCTTCCGCGCGCCGGTGCTCGCCGTGGCCGTGGGCATCTATCTGCCCCTCGAACTGAGCGTGCCGATCTTCGTCGGCGGCATAATCGCGCACGTCGTCGAGCGGCGGATGAAGGCGAAACGGGCGGAGCTCGGCGCGGACTACGAGGCGGCGGTGGCGCGCTCGAACCGGCGGGGGCTGCTCTTCGCCTCGGGCCTCATCACGGGCGAGGCGCTCGTGGGCATCCTCCTGGCGATCCCGTTCGCCATCAAGCAGAACACCGACGTGCTCAACCTCGCGCCCGAGGGCTTCGGGCCCGTCGCCGACGCGCTCGGCCTCCTGGCTTTCGCGTTCTTCAGCCTCTGGCTCTACCGCGTGGCGCGGCGGCCGGCCTGACGCCCCGCGGCGCGGCGTCCGTTCCTCTCAAAACCCAACGATTGCCATGAAACTCACGTATTTCGGTCACTCGGCTTTTCAGATCGAAACGGGCGGCGTCACGATCCTCGTCGATCCGTTTATCACGGGCAACCCGCACGCCGAAGGCGTCGTGACGGCGGAGGATCTCTTCCCCGACGTCATCCTCGTCACGCATGCCCACGGCGACCACTGGGGCGACACCCCGTCCATCGCCGTGCGCACCGGCGCGCAGGTCGTCGCCAACTTCGAGATCACGCAGTACCTCACCCAAAACCACGGCCACGAGAACGTCCTTCCGATGAATACCGGCGGCTCGTGGACGTTCGAGTGGGGGCGCGTGATTCAGACCGATGCGCGCCACTCGTCGTCCTTCCCCGACGGCGCGTACGGCGGCAACCCGAACGGCTTCATCGTGCACGTCGAGGGGAAGTGCCTCTATGCCCTCGGCGACACGAGCGCGTTTGCCGAGATGGCGTGGATCGGCGAGGAGCACGACGTGGACGTGGCGCTCGTGCCCATCGGCGACTGCTTCACGATGGGGCCGAAGGACGCGCTCCGCGCCGTCCGCATGATCCGTCCGAAGCTGACCGTTCCGATCCACTACGGCACGTTTCCGCTCATTGAGGTGGACGTGGCGGCGTGGGCGCGGATGATGGCCGAGGCGGGCTTCGAGGCGAAGGTGCTGGCCGCCGGCGAAACGCTCACGCGATAGCCGCGTAACACCCCGATACGTGTCTGAACGAAAAAAGGGATGAAGGCCGGTATGGGCGACCGGCGCATCCCGCCTCCGGAGGCCGAACGCGCGTGTTCGCGCCCCGGCTGACCTGCTCGAATGCTTATGCGGTGGCTCTCTCGTACGGCCCCGGCGCACCGACGCGCCGCGCTGCTCGGCATGATCCTGCTCCTGACCGGGAGCGGGTGGCCGGACGGAGCGGCGGCGCAACGCCCCCTGCGCGTCTACGATCCCTTCTATCGAGACGAGACCGCCCGTCGCATCTTCTTCGACCGGTATGCCTTCACCGCCGAAGTGTCGTACCGCCCCGCCGGCTTCATTCAGGGCGACGGCGACATCCCCTCGCCCAACGCCGACCCGCTCGCCCTCG
Source organism: Rhodothermales bacterium (assembly GCA_026984335.1). Classification (GTDB taxonomy): domain Bacteria; phylum Bacteroidota; class Rhodothermia; order Rhodothermales; family ISCAR-4553; genus JALSSK01. The sequence goes on along the minus strand of JALSSK010000110.1, from coordinate 9,847 downwards.
GCCTGCGCTTCGACTATCAACTCTCATCGACCTTCGATCTGGGCATCCTCATGGACGCCGTCGGAGGCGTCTCCGGCCGTCAGCTCTCGATCAACTGGATCGCGCTCAAGTATTACCGGACGATCGAGACGGAGGACTATGCCTTCCGCCTCGCCGTGGACCCCTCGTCCGACGGTCGCGTGGGCTTTCCGCAGATGGACCTGGCGTTCCTTTACACTTCGCTCGTGGCCCCCACCGTCTCGACCGACTTCGCCCTCGGGGTGCGGCGGGTGCGGATCGGGTATCAACAACTCGTGCGCGTCGATGCGCCGCCGCCGGACGTGAACGATCCCCTCGTGACCACGGCGCCGGACCGAGAGCTGATCCGGACGCGCGCGCTCGGCTGGGAAGTGCATCTCATGATGACCTATAACGTGCTCTTCGATCCGGCGGGCAGCAACCTCTTCGTGACCCTCCTCGGCGAGGGCGGGCGCTACGATCTCATCGAGCTGGGAGCGGTGCGCGGACGCGCCGGGCCGCTCGGCGAGAACGACCTCGGCGAAGAAGCGCCCCGCTCGACGACGCGCTTCCGCGGCGGCGTCGTGTGGGCGCGCACCGGCCTCGAAATCGACCGCCCGAGTTATCAGTTCGCGCCGTATCTTGCCGTGCCGCTGCAACAGTGGAAGCCGCGCCGGGGCGAATGGCCGCGCGCACGGCTCCACATCGGCGTGCGCTTCATGATCCGGTGAACGCCCCGCCGTCGGCCGGCCCCAACGCCCGAACCCGCCCCGCATGGTCCTCGGCATCCTCTCGGACACCCACGGCTTTTTCCACCCCGCCCTCCCCGACGTGCTCGGCGACGTGGACCTCATCCTCCACGCCGGCGACATCGGCACGCCCGACGTGCTCGACCGCCTCGAAGCCCTCGCCCCGACGCGCGCCGTCTGGGGCAACGTCGATGGACAGGAGATTCGCCGCCGCACCGCCGAGCATCAGCGCTTCACCCTCGACGGCCTCGCCTTCCGGATGACGCACATCGCCGGACGACCCGGACGGTGGCAGCGCGGCATGGGGCAGGCCCTCCGCGCCGAGACGCCGGACGTGTTCGTCTGCGGCCACAGCCACATCCTCCGCATCGAGCGGGTCGCCGATCTCGGAGGCATGCTCTTCCTCAACCCCGGCGCGGCCGGACGGCAGGGCTTCCATCGCGTCAAAACGTGCGTGCGCCTCCACCTCGACGCCGGCAAGCTCCGGCAGGCGGAGGTCGTCCACCTCGACGAAGACGCCTGACCGGCGCATCCCCCGCGGCAACGGAACGGACCGTGCCGCGTTGAAAGCGAATCCCTCAACGTTCGAAACCACGCCATGCCTGAGACGACCACCGACGCCCGGCACACCGACCGCTTCGACCTTCGGGCGCTCTTCGAAACGAGCCGGCTCCTCAGCGCGTCGCTCGACCTCGAGTTCGTGCTGAACAACCTGCTGCTGACGGCCATGAGCAAGCTGCTCGTCTCGCGCGGCGTCGCGCTGCTCTATGATGCCGCGCGCGGCGCGTACGAGGTGGCCGCGACGAAAGGCGTCAACGGCCTCCGGCGCGGCGACGTCCTCGACCTCGACGAGATCGCGGCGGACTGCATGCTGTGCGAAGGCGAGGTGCCCGATGCCCTGGCCGCGCACCGCATCACGCTGGCGATCCCGGTCGCCTTCGGAGACGAGCGGATCGGGCTGGTCGGGCTGGGCAAAAAGTTGACCGGGCAGTCGTTCAGCGGGCAGGAGATGGAATTCATTCAGTCGCTCGTGAACATGTCCGCGGCGGCCGTGCGCAACTCGCTCATGGTCGAGGAACTCCGGCGGACCAACCGCGACCTCGACGCCAAGATTCAGCAGCTCAACACCCTCTTCGACCTCTCGCAGGAGTTCAACGCCACCGTCGACCGCGACCGGCTCGTGAAGGTGCTCTCGTTCGCGCTCATGGGGCAGATGCTCGTCAAAAAGCACCTGTTTTTGATGGGCGAGACGGACGGCGAAGGGGGCGCGCACACTTTCCGCGTCGTCACGTCCTCGGGCCTCGGCGAGGAGCCGTTTCCCCGGGAAGTGATCGAGCGCATGTGCGGCCTCGAGGAGATGCTGATCCTGGAAGAAGGAGCCGCGGAGAACCCGGAGTGGGCGGAGCTGCGGCGGCGCGGGCTCGTGCTCATCCTCCCGATCCGGCATCAGGGGGAGAACTGCGGCATGCTCTGCCTCGGCCCGAAGATGACCGGGCAGCCGTATGGGCCGGACGACGTCGAGTTCCTCACGGCGCTCGGCAACCTCGCCTTCGTCTCCATCCGGAACTCCTTCCTCGTCGAAGAACAGATCGAGAAAGAGAAGCTGGAGGAGGAGATGCGCCTCGCCCGGGAGATTCAGGAACGGCTCCAGCCCCGGACGTTGCCCGAGGTGAAGGGCCTCGAGATGACGTTTATCGCGTTGCCGAGCCGCCACGTCGCCGGGGACTACTTCGACGTGCTTCGCCTCGACGACGACCGCGTGCTCATCGCCATCGCCGACGTGACGGGCAAGGGCGTGCCGGCTTCGCTCCTGATGTCGAACCTGCAGGCGTGCCTCCACGTCATGGCGCCGATGGACATCACGCTCGAGGAGGCCGCCGCACATGCCAACCGCGTCATCTGCGAGAACACCGGGTACGACAAGTTCATCACGTTTTTCAACGGCATCTATGACGCCCGCACCGGCGCCTTCGAGTACGTCAATGCCGGGCACAACCCGCCGACGCTCGTGCGCGCGGACGGCCGCATCGAACTGCTCGAAACGGGCGGGCTGCTCCTCGGGGTGATGGCGAACGTGCCCTACGAGCGCGGCGTCGTCACGCTCGAACCGGGGGACGTGCTCGCAATGTTCACCGACGGCGTCACCGAGGCGATGAGCCCGGAGGGCGAGGAGTACGGCGAGGAACGACTCGAAGCGCTTCTGAAGGCGCACCGGCGCGAATCCGCCCGCGCCATCCTCGACGCCGTCCGCGACGACATCCGCCGTTTCACGCACAATGCCCCCGTCCTCAGCGACGATCTGACGATGCTCGTGATGAAGCGCGCCGGTTGAGTCTCAGCGCCTCTTCGCGCGTTTGCGCTGGAACGCCTCCCGCGCCGGAGTCGTCGCCTCGAAGACGGCCGAGAGCATCTCCCGTTCGGCATCGGTGAGCGCGACGCCGCGCCGCGCCATGACGATCTCGGCCACGTGGAGCGCCTTCGGCAGCCGATAGGTGACGTATCGCGCGTCCGGGCTGCCCCACGAGAACGAGGGCACGTACGTCGGCTGAAAGCCGCTCCCGTACAGGTTGCACGCCACCCCGACCACCGTGCCCGTATTGAACATCGTGTTGATGCCGCACTTCGCGTGGTCGGCCATGAAGAGGCCGAGGAACTGCCGGTCCGTCGTCTCCACCTCTCCGAGGGCTTCGTTGTAGAGTTTAACCTTCCCGTAGTCGTTCTTGAGGTTCGAGGTGTTCGCGTCCGCGCCGATGTTGCACCACCGCCCGAGGTACGAGTCGCCGAGGAAGCCGGGATGCGACTTGTTCGAGAAGGAGTGGATGATGCTGTGCCAGGCTTCTCCGCCCACCTTGCTCCACGGCCCGACGGCGCACCCTTCCACGTGCGCGCCGATCCGGACCTGCCCGTGCGCGCCGAGGTAGGCCGGCCCGCGCACGACGGCGTTCTCCATCACGACGGCCTCCCGGTCGATGAAGACCGGGCCGTCTTCGGCGCTGAGGATCGCGCCGGGTCGGACGACGGCGCCGGGGGCCACGTACACGCGCTCGCCGTGCACGAGCCGCGCGCCGTCCCGGACGACGGCGCCGGGGCGCTCGTAAATGTTATAGCCTTTCGTGAGCGCCTCGAAGTCGCGGCGGAGCGCGGCGTCGCGTTCGTCGAGGAGATGCCACAGACGGCGGAGCAGGCGCGCCTCGTCGAGCGGCTCTTCGGGCAGATCCTCGAACGTGGCGCGCGTGACGGCGTCGGCGGCGACGAGGTCGGAGGAGGCGTCCGGGACCCACGCGGCCACGACGTCGTCGCCCTGCGTGAAGACGCGGGCGGGCTCGGAGGCGCGGGCGGCGGAGCGCAGCCGTTCGAGCGCCGGGCCCGCCTCGGCCACGTACCGCCCGTTGACGAAGAGCACGCCGAGGCCCGCCGGGATGCGGTTCGTGAGCAGGTCATGCTCCGTCGCCGTCACCGCCGCCACGCGCCGGCGGGCGTGAAGGAGCGTCCCCGGGCCGCCGAACGCCGCCCGCGTGTTCTCGAGAATCGTGCGGATGCCGAGCCGGAGGTCATAGACGGCCCGCGTGTGAACGAGCGGCAAGAAATGGCCGACGGCATCGTCTTCGAAAAGGCAAAGATGCATGTTGAGCCTGTTTGAGGAGCGGAAGAACGGTCGGGTTACTCGGCCCGCAGGCAAGCCGTATATTACGAAACGGCCTGAGCAAGGGAAGCGGGGAAAGCCCGCGGCTTCAGCCGGGGGAGACCCTCGCGTGCGCCGGGAGGGTCTCGGGAAACCTGCTTCAAACGAAAGGCTGCCTCGGGCGTATAGGAGAGCGATCCCCCGGGAAGATACTCACCCTGTCTCTTCATCTTCGATAACGCATTCGCTCATGAAATTCTTCATCGACACCGCCGACCTCAACGAGATCCGCGAAGCCAACGACATGGGCGTCCTCGACGGCGTCACCACGAACCCCTCGCTCATGAAAAAAGCGGGCGGGCGTGACTTCCACGAGCATATCTTCAAAATCTGCGAGATCGTCGACGGAGACGTCTCCGCCGAAGTCACGGCCACGGATTATGACGGCATGATGGCCGAGGCGCGCGTGCTCGCGAAGATCCACGAGAACGTGGTCGTGAAGGTCCCGCTCATCCGCGAGGGAATCAAGGCCATCAAGTCGCTCAAAGCGGAGGGCATCCGGACGAACTGCACGCTGTGCTTCTCGCCCACGCAGGCGCTCGTGGCGGCGAAGGCGGGCGCGGCCTACATCAGCCCCTTCATCGGCCGCCTCGACGACATCTCGACGCCGGGCATGGAACTGATCGAGCAGATCGTCCAGATTTATGAGAACTACGGCTATACGACGGAAGTGCTGGCCGCCTCGATCCGTCACCCGATGCACGTCGTCGAGGCGGCCCTCGTCGGCGCGCACGTGGCGACGATCCCGTTCTCCGTCATCGAGAAGCTGATCAAGCATCCCCTGACGGACATCGGTCTCGAACGCTTCCTCGCCGACTGGAAGCAGTACGAAGCCTCGGCGGCGGGCAACGGCGTGCGTTCCTGAGCCTCCATCCGGAAACTCAGAGGTCGAACGTTTCGCCGATGTCGAGGACGTGGATGCGTTCGGCCGGGCCGAGCGCATCGGCATGGCGGCGGAAGAGGACGGGCGGCTCGTGGAGCGGCTCGTCGGCGAGGTCGGACGTGCCCCCGTGGAGGGGGACGACGTGCCGGGCGTCGAGGTCGCGGGCCGCACGGGCCGAGGCGCTCCCGGATCTCGGTAAAGAGCCGGGCATAGCCGCTGTCTCCGGCGAAATAGCAGCGGAGGCCGTCGTCGCATGCGAGGAACCAGCCGGCCCAGAGCGTGCGGTTGCGGTCGGTGAGGCCGCGCCCGGAGAAGTGCCGGGCCGGGGTGCAGTGGAGACGCCCCCGGCGAGGTCCACGAACTGCCGCCAGTCGAGTTCGAGCACGCGCGTGAGGCCCCACCGGCGAAGGAGCGCCCCACGCCGAGCGGGGCGATGAAGAGCGGCGCGTCCCGCCGGTAAAGCGCGCGGACGGCATGCCCGAGGTGGTCGTAGTGGTTGTGCGAGAGCAGCGCCACGTCGATGGGCGGGAGGTCGTCGAGCGAGAGCGGGAGCGGCGCTTCGCGCCGGGGCCCCGCGAAAGGGAGGGGGCCGGCGCGGTCGGCGAAGACGGGGTCGGTGATCAGGTTCAGCCCGGGTCGCTGTATGAGGGCCGTGGCATGGCCGATCCACGTCAGCCGCAGCGGGTTGGCCGTGTCGCGAAGCCGCTCCGGGGCCACGGGACGGACGGGCGGCGGGTGGTGCTCTTTAGGCGAGAAGGTGTGGCCCGGGAGCCATCGGATCGTCTTTCCGGCGAGAGGCTTTTGCGAGGTCCCCCAGATATTTCGAAAGCCGCCGGGGCGGTGGTGGCGGGTGTCGTGCCAGGGATGGGTTCGGATTTCGAAAGGCATGCGCTCGGGGGAGGGAAGCGGAAAGGGGGATCGGGGGCTACGAAACAAAGGACATGGCCCACAGGTTCACTTCTACTTAACTTTTGAGCACACGAAAGTATGCCGCGCGCCGGCCGAGCCGGCTGAGATGCGCGTGGAAGCCTTTCTTATCAGGCATTATTGCACCGGATTCTATGGTTTTTGTTGCGCTGGGGGCGACCGACGAGATTGGCGCGAGTTGTCATTTCCTGAAAATCAACGGCACCGGCCTCGTGCTCGATGCGGGCACGCATCCCGAGGAGGAGGGACCGGCGAGCCTGCCTCATCTGGAACTCCTCCATGAGAACCCGGACTGGCATGTGGATCACGCCATCGTCACGCACGCCCACCACGATCACATCGGCGCGCTTCCGGTGCTGATTCAGCAGTTCCCGCACGCGCACATTCACATGACGAAAGCCACGCGCGCGCTCGCGGATCTGCTTTTGCCCGCCTCGGCGCGTCTGCAGCGTCGCCGTCTGCGTGAAGGCTCCTCGACGGCGCGGCCGCTCTTCAGCGAAAAGGAGCTCGAAGTGTTCAGCTACCTTTACCTGACGCACGAGCTCGAGGACGAGTTTGACGTGACCGGCCTTCGGGGCCGGACGCCGATCAAGGCGCGGCTCTTCGACGCGGGGCACGTGCTCGGGGCGGCGGGCGTCTTCCTCCGCTTCGAGGAGGAAGGGGAAGAGCGGCGCATCTTCTATTCGAGCGACACCAACCTTCGTCCGCAGTCGATTATCCCGGGAGGGGCGTATCCGGAAGGCCCCATCGACGTGCTCCTGCTCGAATCGACGCTCGGGGCCGATCCGGAGGCCGAGCAGACGACGCGGAAGACGGAGGAGAAGAAGTTCGCCGAAGCGCTCCGGCGCACGCTCGAACGCGGCGGCGCGGCGCTCGTGCCGGTCTTCGCCCTCGGGCGCGGGCAGGAGACGCTCGCCCTCATCGATCGTTTCAAACGGCGCGGCCTCATCCCCGACGTGCCCGTCTATACGGCCGGGTCCATGCGCGCCATCGCCGATCTGTACGACAAGACACGCTTCTCCACGCCCCGTCTCAATCCGGAGTTCCAGGTCTTCGGCGTGCCGCAAAAACGCCTGCCGCGCAGCCAGAACGGGATGCGGAAGGCGCTCGCCGAACCGAGCATCTACGTGGTCGGGAGCGGGATGATGTTCGAGCGCACGATCTCGAACGAGCTGGCGCAGATGATCGTCGAGCACGAGAAGCACGGCATCTTCCTCGTCGGCTATGCCCGTGAAGACGCGCCGGCCGGACGCCTGCTGGAAGCGGCGGAGCAGGGGAAAGGAACCGAGGCCGTGATCAACCGCGCGCGCGGGCCGCAGCCCGTCCACTGCGACGTCGGGCGCTTCCGCTTCAGCGGCCACAGCCACCGCCGCGACCTCATTCGCCTCGTCGAACGGCTCCGCCCCCGGAAGGTCCTCCTCGTTCACGGCGAAGAAAAAGCCCGCGCGTGGATGGCCGACAACATCCGCTTCTTCTACCCCGAGATCGAGGTGCTCATGCCCGAACTCGGCGAGGTGGTGCGGTTGTGAGCCGCCGTTTTTGTGCGAGACGCGGAGGCCCGGCGTTGTGTTTGAGCGCGTGAAGATCGAACTTCGGAGCTCGATCTCCCACCGTCGTTCTCCGATTCCGATCCCACATGCCCGCCTTCTCCTCTGAACTCCTCGACGATTTTTCGGCGGCGCTCCGGCCCCGGCTCACCGGCACGCTGCGCACCGATGCGATGACGCGGGGGCTCTACGCCACCGACGCGAGTCTGTATCAGATCATGCCCGCCGGCGTGCTCTTCCCCCGCCATGCCGACGACGTGCAGGCGGCGCTGGAGGCCGCGCAGCACTTCGGCCTTCCGGTGCTCGCGCGCGGCGGCGGCTCGTCGCTGGCGGGCCAGACCGTCGGCGAGGCGCTCGTGATCGACTTCAGCCGCCACCTCGACCGCATCCTCGAACTCGACGTCGAGGCGCAGCGGGTGCGCGTGCAGCCCGGTCTCGTGCTCGACCGTCTGGAGGCGCACCTCCGCCGCCACGCGCCGGGCCTGAAGGTGGGGCCGGACCCGGCCAGCGGCAGCCGCGCCACGCTCGGCGGCATGCTGGCCAACAATTCCACCGGCACGCACTCGATCCTCTACGGCAACATGATCCATCACGTCGCCGCCGTGCGGGCGCTCCTCGACGACGGCAGCCCCGTCGCCTTCGACGCGCTCGACGCCGCCGCATGGGACGAACGGCTGCGCCGCGACGGGCGCGAGGGCCGGCTCTACCGCGCCCTCGACGCGCTGCTCACCGATCACCGAGACGTCATCGAGGCGCGGACGCCGAAGCACTGGCGGCGCAACAGCGGCTACCGCCTCGAACACCTCCTCGACCCGGCCGAACGCAACGTGGCCCGGCTGCTCTGCGGCAGCGAGGGCACGCTCGCCGTCGTCACCGAGATGACCGTCTCGCTCGTGCCGCGCCCGCGGCGGACGGCCCTCGGCATCGTCCACTTCCGCACGCGCCGGGAAGCCCTCCGCGCCGTCACCACGATCCTCGCCACGAAGCCTTCCGCCGTCGAGCTCTTCGACGGCATCTCCATCGCGCAGGCCCGGAAAGCGCCGGGCTTCGGAAACCGCCTCACGTTCATCGAAGGCGACCCCGGCGCGGTGCTCATCACCGAATATTACGGCGACACGGCGCGCGAGCTGACGGGCAGGCTCAAGACGCTGGAGACGACGCTCGCGAGGGCGGGCCAGGGCTACGGCGTCGTGCGGGTGGCGGAAGCCGGGGACATCGCCAACGTGTGGGGCGTCCGCAAGGAAGCGCTCGGCCTCATCATGGGCGTCAAGGGCGACCACAAGCCCGTGGCCTTCATCGAGGACGCCTCCGTGCCCGCCGAACACCTCGCCGACTACATCGACGAACTCACGCGCGTCTTGGAGGAGACGAACACCGAGGCGGTCCTCTATGCCCACGCTTCGGCGGGCTGCCTCCACGTGCGCCCGTTCCTCAACACGAAGGATGCCGCCGAGGTCCACAAAATGCGCGACCTCGCCGTCGCTTCCATGGAACTCGTGAAAAAATATGGCGGCTCCATCTCCTCGGAGCACGGCGACGGGCTCACGCGAAGCTGGCTCAACCCGGCTTTTCTCGGCGAGGAACTCTATGAGGTGTACCGCCGCCTCAAGGCCCTCTTCGACCCCCACGGGCTGCTCAACCCCGGCAAGATCGTCGACGCACCGCCGATGACGGAACGCCTGCGTATGGGGCCGGACTATCGGACCGTGCCGTTTGCTCCCGATCAGGATTTCTCGGCGGACGGCGGGTTCGCGCGCGCGGTGGAGCTGTGCAACGGCAACGGCGCGTGCCGCAAGCTCGACGGCGGGACGATGTGCCCGAGCTTCATGGTGCTCCGGGACGAGGAGCACTCCACGCGCGGGCGGGCCAACGCGCTCCGCCTGGCAATGTCCGGGGCGTTGCCGCCGGAGACGCTCACGAGCCGCCGGATGTACGACGTGATGGACCTGTGCCTGCAGTGCAAGGCGTGCAAGACCGAGTGCCCGTCGAACGTGGACATGGCGAAGATCAAGACGGAGTGGCTGCACCGGTACTGGGCGGACAATCCGATGCCGCTTCGGAC
>JALSSK010000109.1 GCA_026984335.1 Rhodothermales bacterium | reverse complement strand
TGACGGCCCCGGGGCTCACTTCAGGAGGATCATGCGCCGGGTGCGTGTGAGCCCGCCCGCCTCCAGCCGGTAGAGGTAGACGCCGCCGGCCGCTCGGCCCGCCTCCCAGCGCGCCTGATGCGCCCCCGCCGGAAGCACGCCCTCGACGAGCGTCGTCACCCGGCGGCCGAGCACGTCGTAGACCGACAGGCGCACCGGCCCGGCCTCGGCCGTGGTGAAGGTGATGGTCGTGGCCGGGTTGAAGGGGTTGGGGTAATTCTCCAGCAGGGCAAAGGCTTCGGGCGACTCTTCCGGGCCTGCGGAGGACGCGAAGAACGCTTCGAGGTCGGTGTTCCATTCCGCCGGGGCGACGCCCGGTCCCTTGGGCGCGGCAAGCTTCGTGAAGGAGAAGCCGTCGCTTTGCTCGGCGATGGGGAAAGCGCCCACGTGGGCCGAGATCAGGTACTCGCCCGCCGGGGCGCTGCCCGGCACGCGCAGGTCCGGCGTGATGGTCATCGCGCCCGGCGGCATGGCGCGGCTGACCGGACCCTGGGTGATCGTCAGCCCGCCGGGCACGTCGACGGTGATCCAGAAGTCGAACGTCTGAGGCGACGTGGCGGCATTGGTGAGGGTGGCCGAGTAGGAGAGGACGCCGCCGCCGCCCCCGATGACGATGGGTCCCGGCGGCGGGGTCAGCGAGACCGTGACCGTGGCGGGGCAGGCGTCTTCGACGAGGGTCAGGCGCTGATCGGCGGCGACGTCGGTAAGCGTGGTGGTCAGCCCCGAGGGCCAGTCGATGCGCAGTTCGTCGGCGACGGTGTCCGTGCCGAGGCCGAACTGCTGGATGGGCGTGTGCTGGGAGAACAGCCCGGTTCCGCCGTTGACCTCGCGCACCTGGATTCCGCCGCCGTTGGTCAGCGTCAGCCGCGCGCCGATGGCGTCGCGGTTGCTGCACGCGCCGACGAGTTCGACCTGGAGCCAGTGGTTCGAGCCGCCGTCGTTTTGGAAGAGGTGGTTCGGGTCGGTGTGGCCCAGCGCTTCCATCACGAACAGATCGAGGTCGCCGTCATTGTCGTAATCGCCCCAGACGGACGATTTCGTCTCGCCGACGCCGATGTTCATGCCCAGCTCCTCCGCGATGTCGGTGAAGGCGCCGTCGCCCTCGTTGCGATAGAAGAAGTTGCCCTGTCCGGTCTGGGTCTGGACGCTCACGTAGAGGTCCTGGTCCCCGTCGTTGTCATAGTCGGCGAAGGCGGCATCCCAGTAGCTGACGTCGCCGCTGTCGTCCGGAGGGAGGAGCCCGGCGTCTGCCGTCACGTCTTCGAAGGTCCCGTCGCCCCGGTTGTGGAAAAGGTACATGCGCAGGGGCGTGGTCTTCGCCGAGCCGAGGATGACTTCGGTCAGGAGCAGGTCGAAGAAGCCGTCGTTGTCATAGTCGGCCCAGAAGACCGCCGCGCCGGAGCTTCCGGTTTCGGTCACGATGCCGGCCTGCGAGGTGATGTCGGTGAACGTTCCGTCGCCGTTGTTTCGGTAGAGGACGGTTCGGTAGGGGGTGACGGCGGCGAGGGCCAGGTCGAGGTCGCCGTCGTTGTCGTAGTCGGCCCACATGTTGCCCATCGCACTGGCGGGGAAGGAGAGGCCCGAAGAGGCCTGCACGTCGGTGAACGTTCCGTCGCCGTTGTTGCGCATGAGGGCATTGAAGCCGGGGAAGCTGACGGCGTGAAAGTCGAGGTCGCCGTCGTTGTCGTAGTCGGCCCACGCGACTCCGGTGCCGTGCTCCATGTTGATTCCCGCGCCGGAGGTCTCGTTCACATCGACGAAGACGCCGCCGTCGTTGCGGTAGAGCGTGCTCTGCACGAAGTTGTGCGAATAGAAGTCGAGGTCGCCGTCGTTGTCGTAGTCGGCCCAGGCATTGCGCATGGCCACCCAGCAGTCGCCGGTTCCGGTCTCTTCGGTGACGTCGGTGAACGTTCCGTCGCCGTTGTTGCGGTAGAGGGTGTTGGCGTCTTCGGGGTCGTCGCAGGCCGGCGCTTCGCCGTGCACCACGTAGAGGTCGAGCCGCCCGTCCCTGTCATAGTCGATCCAGTTGGAGCCCCACCGGACGTGCCCCTCGTCGGCGACGCCCGCCGCATCGGTGACGTCGGTGAAGGTGTATTCCTGGGCGCGTGCGGTCAGTGGAAGGAGGAGCAACAGGAGGACGGGCAGGCGAAAGAGCTGGTGACAAGCGGGCATACGTTCGGCCGGACTGGTGGTGGTCGGGCGCGACGATGACAACAACAAGGCGCCCGCGCACCGGGTGAACGGATCGTCGGAACAGGCGAAGGGTGGCGTCAAGAACAATGATGGCGTGAGACCTGCCGGAATGATGCGTCCATACCACGAACGGCGGGCCTCGGGCTATTCTTCAGTAGGAGAGAAAGAGGAATGGTTACGAGATTGCGAAGAGGGGGATTTTATTTGCCCCGGGGGGAGAGGGGTGCGAATAAAAAAAGGGCGGTTCCGGTGTGTCCGAAACCGCCCCGAGGGTTGGCGTGAGGGAGGGCGCGTCAGTGCGTGCCCGGCGTTGTCGCCGGTTCGTCCGTCTTTACGATCACCGCCGGGATCGCCTTCTCGCGCACGAGGTCGTTGAAGGCGGGCAGGTCGGTCTCGAGAATCGTGTCGAGCTTCGCCAGTTCCGCGTCGATGGCGGCGGTGAGTTCCTCCTTCACGGCCACGGCCTGATCGGTGGGCCGGTAGTCGCCGACGGAAGCGGTCGAGGCGACGGCGGCGAGCTTGTTGTTCAGCCGGATCGGGAAGTTGAGCGGGTCCTGGCGGCTCTGGTTTTTCGTCTGATAGAGCGTCTCTTCGATGGCGGTGAGCTTCTCGTTGAGCGCTTTGGCCGCCTCCCGGATCTCGTCCGCGCCCTCGTAGTCGCCGAGGCGGCTCGTGATGGCCTTCGTCTGGCTCCGCACGTCGCGGATTTTCTTGATGGCCCGGTGCGTCTCGCTGAGCTTGTCCCGGATCTCCATGAGGAAGTCGAACTGCGCCTGGAGGTCGGCGACGGTCGAGGACGAGCGCGGGTCTTTTTTGATCTCGAAGGGGACGCTCGTCGAGTCGTCGCCGACGATGAGGCGGGCCTGATAGACGCCGGGCACGGCCACGGGGCCGCGCGTGGTGCCGGCCCACATGATGAGGCCGGGGAACGTCTCGGCGTCCTCATAACGCATGTTCCACCGGAAGGCGTTCATGCCGGCCTCCACGGCGAGCTTCTGCCCCTTCGTCTTCGGGGTGAACGTTCGGATGACGTCGCCGTCGGCTTCGAGGATCCTGAGCTTCACGGCGCTGCTGTCGGGCGCGTCCTTGAAGTAGTATCGGAGCGTAACGCCGCTGCCGCCGCCGAAGCGCCCGCCGGCCATGCGATACGTCGGGCGGGGCGCGAAGAGCCAGTGCGCGCTCGCGGCCACCTCGTCGTTGAGCTGGTGGAGCGGGGTCACGTCGTCGATGATCCAGAAGGCCCGGCCCTGCGTGGCAACGATCAGGTCGTCGTCCTTCATGTCGAGGTCCGTGATGGGCACGACGGGCAGGTTCTGCTGGAAAGGCGTCCAGTGTGCGCCGTCGTCGAAGGAGACGTACATGCCGCTCTCGGCGCCCGCATAGAGCAGCCCGCGGCGCTTCGGATCCGGCTGAATGGTGCGTGTGAAATGCGCCGGGTCGATGCCGTCGACGATCTTCGTCCACGTCTGCCCGTAGTCCGTCGTCTTGTACAGGTACGGGTGGAAGTCGTCCGATTTGTACAGGGTGGCGGCCACGTAGAGCCCGCCCGGCTCAAACGGGTGCGCGACGATGTCGTTGACCTGAATCCATTCCGGCATCAGCTTCGGCGGCGGCGTGACGTTCGTCCACGTCTGCCCGCCGTCGCGCGTGACGTAGATCAGCCCGTCGTCGGAGCCGGTCCAGATCACGTTCGGGTCGAAATTGCTCTCGGCGACGGTGAAGATGGTCGCGTAGTATTCGACGCCGGTATTGTCCTTCGTGATGGGACCGCCGGAAGGGCCGAGCTTCGCCGAGTCCGCCCGGGTGAGGTCGGGGCTGATCATCT
>JALSSK010000108.1 GCA_026984335.1 Rhodothermales bacterium | reverse complement strand
AGCAACCATGCCGAGAAAGCCGAGAAAGAAAAAGCGCCCCATGGTGCTGATCGTGGAAGACAATCCGTTTACGCACCGTCTGTTCCAGTACATGCTGGACAGGGAGTACCACATCCGAATGGTTTCCGATGAGGAGACGGCGCTGATCATGGCCCGCCGCGCCAGGTACGACGTCGTGCTGATGGACATCCACCTGGGCACCGAGCGCACGGGGCTGGACGCCATGATCACGATACGGGACATCGACGGGTACGAGAACGTGCCGGTCATCGCGGTGACGGCGTATGCCGAGCATCTGGGCCGCGAGAAGTTGCTCGAACTGGGCTTCGACGAGTACGTCGCCAAGCCGTTCACCCGGCGCACCCTCGTCAACGCCATCGAGAAGACGATGGCCGCTCGAAAGGACCGGAGCGGCGCTTCTCATCAGCATGCGCGCCCCTCGGAAACGGTGCTCGAGTTCTACCGGGACTACTGGAATTCGTGGCCGGAGACGACGTGAGCGCGCGGTCGCGCGCGCCATCCTTCTATCCCCTCCCTCGCGCCGCAGAGCCCGTCCATCGGTCGTTGCTCGCGGCGCGTCTTTCGTTGACGGGATCCCGGCCATGCGAGGCGGCGCCCCGTCGGCTTTCCTCGACCGAAGGCGTCGCTTCGGATGCCCTTGCTCAGGCGGCGCTCGCGAGCCCCCCATTGGGACGCCGTCGTTTCAGCATCGCCTTGAGGAGCCGGGGACTCAGCCCCAGACGCCACGCCAGCGCCTTCAACCGGCGTTCCGCCCGGGCGCGCATCTGCGCTTCCCGCTTCACGCGCATCGACGGGCGAACGTTTCCTCTCTTCCCTTCCATAGCTTTCCCCACTTCCTCTCGCCCACCGTCTTCGCCGGAGTCATTCGATCCCCGGACGGCGGCAACTTTTCTTCCCCCTGAAGAGTCTCGCAACTTGCGTGCCCGTTCGCTCGCCGGTCGTTGAGGGGGTGCGGGAAGAGCCTTTTCCCACGTGTGTGGCGCGGCCTCCCTCCGATCATGGCAAAAGTGGGCGCGCGCAGATATATTGACGGTGAGGAAGCCGCCCGCTCCCGTAGAGCCGGGACCTTCCCGCCGCCGCCGTTTCGAGCATGCCGCCTGCCCGAATCCCTATGCCGAAGCCTGAAAAACGCTCGTTTGCGCCGTGGCTGCTGGCTTTTGCCGGCCTTTTCGGACTCTCGCTCGATTTCTGGTGGTGGGACGAACCGCCGGCGTTCGCCTTCCTCCACGTGCCCCTCCGGGTGTATTACTTCACCGGCCTGAGCCTCCTTTTCGCCGGGGTGATGTACGCATTCACCCGCCGCTTCTGGATCGACAAAGACTGAGCCGCCCGGTCGAACGCCCGGGCCCCGCCGCCCGGGTTCCGTTGCTCGACGCTCCGTCTTTCGGAACCCGGGCGCTCCCGTACCGAACCGCCATGATTACCGCCGTCATTCTCATCCTCTACCTCGTGTTCACCCTCGTCGTGGGCGTGGCGGGCTACCGGTTCAGCCGGAACACGGCGGATGACTATTTTCTCGCCGGGCGGGGCGTCGGCACGGTGGTGCTCTTCTTTACACTGATCGCCACCAATTTCAGCGCCTTCTTTTTCCTCGGCATGGCCGGGGAGAGCTACCGGATCGGGTACAGCTATTACGGCATCATGGCCTTCGGCACGTCGCTCGTCTCCCTGATGTTCTACTTCGTCGGCTTCAAGGTATGGAAGCTTGGCAAGGCGCGGGGCTACATTACGCCCCCGGAGATGATCGGCGACCTTTTCAAAAGCCCGGCGCTCAAGCTGCTTTTTCTCGCGGTGATGATTCAGTTCACCCTCCCATACCTCGCCATCCAGCCCATCGGAGCGGGCATCCTGCTCGAACGGCTCACGCACGGCGCGATACCGTTCGCCTGGGGCGCCACCCTGCTCACGCTCCTCATCGTCTTTTACGTCTCCATCGGCGGCATGCGCAGCGTGGCGTGGACCGACGTGATGCAGGGCGTCCTCATGTTCACGCTCATGGGCGTCGCCGTGGTCGTCGTCGGGCGCGCGCTCGGCGGCATCACGGAAGCCAACGCGCAGATCTACGCGAAAGAACCGGGCCTCTTCGCCCACAACGGGCTCGACGGCTACTTCACCCCGAAACGCTGGTTCAGCTACATGCTGCTCTGGTCCTTCGCCGTGCCGATGTTTCCGCAGATGTTCATGCGTTTCTACATCCCCGGATCGGTGCGGGCCCTGAAGACCACCACGGTGCTCTACCCCATTGTCGTCGCCATCCTTTTCCTCGCGCCGGTCCTGCTCGGCGTGCTCGGACACCTGGCTTTCCCCGACCTCCATGGGCCGGAGGCGGACCAGATCGTGCCGATGCTCCTGACGGCCTTCGCTCCGGAATGGCTCGCGGCCCTCGTCATGGTCGGCGCGCTGGCGGCGATGATGTCGACGATGGACTCGCAACTGCTGGCGCTCGGTTCGATGCTCTCCCGCGACCTGTACGTCGGCTTCTTCGACGCGGCGGCCTCGACGCGGGCGCAGGTGCGTGTGGGGCGGGCGGCGGTGGCGCTCATTGCCGGCGTCGGGCTCGCCATCGCTTTCACGAGGCCCGGCACCATCTTCGAAATGGCCACCGAAGCCTTCACCGGGCTGGCCATCCTCCTCCCGACCACCGTCGCGGGGCTGTACTGGAAGCGCGCCTCGGCCCCCGCCTGCATCGCCTCGATCCTCGCGGGCGAAGCGCTGCTGATCGGTTATCACTACGAATGGATCGATCCCTCGTGGACGTTCGGCTTCCTGCCTTTCCTCCCCATCATGATCGTGTGCGTCGGCATCATCATGCTCGGCTCCCTGCGATCCAAACGAACGCTTTCTCCCGTGGAAGCGCCCTCCGCCTGATCCTCCTCACCAACGAGATCCCGACATGCATCCCTTGATCCGCTTCAAAAAATCGTTTGCCTTCAGCTTCCTCCTCCTGGTCCTCGGCCTCCCCCCCGCTTTCGCGCAACAGAACTTCGATGAGGTGCAGATCGAGACGGTCCCCGTCGCCGACGGCCTGTTCATGCTCGTCGGCAGCGGAGGCAACATCGGCCTTTCGGTGGGCGCCGACGGCGCGTTCCTCATCGACGACCAGTATGCGCCGCTCACCGACAAGATCAAGGCCGCCGTGTCCGCGCAGACGGACCAGCCGATCCGCTTCGTCGTCAACACCCACTGGCACGGCGATCACACCGGCGGCAACGAGCACATGGGCGAGGCGGGCGCGATCATCGTGGCGCACGAGAACGTGCGCAAGCGCATGAGCACCGAGCAGTTCCTCAAAGCCTTCAACATGCGCAGGCCCCCCTCGCCGCCGGGCGCGCTGCCCGTGGTCACCTTCACCGACGCCGTCACGTTCCACTGGAACGGCGACGACATCCGCGTCTTCCACGTCGCCCCCGCCCACACCGACGGCGACGCCGTCATCCACTTCCAAAAGGCGAACGTCATCCACGCCGGCGATACGTTCTTCAACGGCATGTATCCGTTCATCGACACCTCCACCGGCGGCTCGCTCGACGGCATGATCGCGGCGGCGGACCGCATCCTCGCCCTCGCCGACGACGCGACGAAGATCATCCCCGGCCACGGCCCGCTCGCGAACAAGGCCGACCTCATCGCCTACCGGGACATGCTCGACACCGTGCGCGCGCGCATCCGCGAGATGATCCAGGCCGGCAAGACGCGCGACGAGGTCGTCGCCGCCAAACCCACGGCCGACCTTGACGCGGCCTGGGGCAAGGGCTTCCTGCAGCCCGACGTGTGGGTGGGCATCGTGTACGACGCCATGCAATAACACTGCTTCCTACGGACGCGGGCGCTCCGGCTCCGAAGAACCGGGGCGCCCGGCCCGCGTGGGCGCGAGGGGACCGCGGCCTCTCCCCCGGGCGATGCGCCGCCCCCGCGCCCGTCTCCATGCGGCCTCGCTCAGTTCGTCGGGACCGCCCCCTTCGAGACCGCGCAGCCGCCCGTGAAATTCTCCGCCGAGAAGCGGGTCGAGAGCAGCCCCACCTCCGCCTCCGTCGTCACGCG
>JALSSK010000107.1 GCA_026984335.1 Rhodothermales bacterium | reverse complement strand
GTGGGCGTGAACGGATACTCGGCGAGGCGAATACCCCACAGCGCCGGGACCACCTTCTCGGGCGGCAGGTGGTAATGCGTGCGCACGAAGTCGGCGAGCGCGCCGCCGTCGGTGAGCACCGCCCGCGCCCGACGAAGCACGCGCCCGACGAGCGGGCGAAAAAAGAAGCGCCGGAGCCCTTCGAAGGGGTACACCGACACGTCGTACGTCCACGTGTTCACGATGATGGGGTCGAAGCCCGAGCGGAGGCCCATCCACCCGTAGCTCGTCGCATACGAGGGCATGAGCACGTCCACGGCCCGTTCGCGCAGGAGCCGCCGGAGCGGGCGCGCCGGACCCGCAAAGTCGATCCACGTCATCCGCTCGGCCGAGGTGTGAAACGCGGGGCGAAGCGCGGCGGTCTCGACGCCTTCGAGCGGCGCGGCGGGGGGATGAAACGTGAAAAGCGACACACGCAACCCCTGCTCGGCAAGCGCGGGGAGCCACTTTTGCGCGTGATAGCTCCGCCCGTTTCCGAAATAGGCGAGATGAAGGCGCGTGTCGTCCGGCATGTCGTCGGGAGGGAAGGAAACGTCTTGATCTTCGGGCGGGCGGAAACCGGTCCGGTCCCGCCGGGGTACGGTGCTCGGGAGCCGACGGCCCCGTGAAGTCCCTGTTCAAAATACGCGGGCGCGGCGTCGTCGTTTTGTGAAGGCTTTCCGGGCACTTAGTTTCCCGCACCGGGCCGGCTCTCTACCGAAGCCCATTGGGCCTGACCTTGATGTTTTGACTCATACGCTCCACAGGGCACGACGCTTTTGCCGCCCTCTCCCCTGGCGGGCGAGGGAACGCAACCGACGAGGTCTTCGCCATAGACCAACGCATCGCCCGATGCGACATGAAAAGGCATGGTCTTTTCGTGAAAAAGGTCCTGAACGGGCCATAATCGAGAGATCAAAAGAGGTCCGGTAGTGAACCGGGCCCAAAATACGGATACGCCGCCCGTGAATCCTACCCCCTTCCCCTGCATCCGATCAACCCGAACCTGACCGACATGGCAACCTACGCAGTGATTATGGCCGGCGGCATCGGCAGCCGGTTCTGGCCGAAGAGCCGCCGCGAACAGCCCAAGCAGTTCCTCAACGTCTTCGGCGAGGCGACGCTGATCCAGAACACCGTTGCCCGGCTGCAGGGGCTGGCGCCGCCGGAACGGTGCTTCGTGGTGACGCACGAGCGGTACGTGGAGCAGACGAAAGCGCAGCTCCCCGCCATCCCCGAGGAGAACATCCTGGCCGAGCCGATCAGCCGGAACACGGCGCCGTGCATCGCCTATGCGGCGGTGCGTTTGCAGGCCCTCGACCCCGACGCCGTGATGATCGTGCTTCCGGCCGATCACGTCATCACGGACGTGCGCGCCTTCCACGAGGTGCTCGAGACCGCCATCGAGGCGGCGCAGGAGCCCGGCGCGCTCGTCACCATCGGCATCACGCCCACGCATCCCGCCACCGGCTACGGGTACATCCAGTTCGAAGGCACGCCCGAACACATCGGCGCGCCCTCGAAGGCGCTCCACGTGCGCACCTTCGCCGAGAAGCCCGACCAGGAGACGGCCGAGCGCTTCCTCGACTCCGGCGACTTTCTCTGGAACAGCGGCATGTTCATCTGGCGCGCCGAGTCGATTCTCGATCAGATGGCGTGTCATCTCCCCAAGGCCCACGCGGCCTTCGCCCCCGTCGCCGAGGCGCTCGGAAGCGAAGACGAGCGCGAAGCGGTGGCCGAAGCGTTTCGGAACAGCCCCCGCGTCTCCATCGACGTGGGCGTGATGGAGCGCGCCGACAAGGTGTACGTCGTGCCCGGCTCGTTCGGCTGGAGCGACGTCGGCGACTGGCGCGCGGTCTATGATCTGAGTGAGAAAGACGCGCACGGCAACGGCCTTCAGGGCAACGTTCTCGTGCACGATTCGAGCCGCTGCCTCGTGCAGAGCGACCACCGCCTCGTCGTGCTCGTGGGCATCCACGACGCCGTAGTCATCGACACCGAAGACGCGGTCCTCGTGTGCAACCGCGAGAGCACCCAGCAAGTCAAGAACGTCGTCGACTACCTGTACGCGCATCAACTCACCCGGTACATCTGAGCGACGTTTCGGCCCGGGTCCGACGAACCTTCTTTCGAAAAAAAACAGCGACGGCCGAGTGCCCCGGCCCTTGTGCCTGACGGGTGAATTTCGTATCACTTCCGTGCCCGTCTTCCCTTCGTTTTTCGAAAGCAACCATGCCGCTGACCCTTTCTTCGCCCGCTTTCCCGAACGGCGGGCCGATCCCGCCCCGGCACACGTGCGACGGCGACGACCTCGCGCCCCCGCTCCGGTGGTCGGGCGTGCCCGAAGCCGCCGCGAGCCTCGCCCTCATCGTGGACGACCCCGACGCCCCGGACCCCCGCGCCCCGCGCATGACGTGGGTGCACTGGGTCGTCTACAACCTCCCGCCCGACGCCGAGGGCCTCCCCGAAGGCGCGACGGCCCGCGACCTCCCGCCCGGCGCGCGCGAAGGGCTCAACGACTGGAAACGCCCCGGCTATGGCGGCCCCTGCCCGCCCATCGGACGCCACCGCTATTTCTTCAAACTGTACGCGCTCGACGGCGTCCTCCCCGACCTCGGCACGCCCACCAAAGCCGCCCTCGAAGCTGCGATGGCGGGCCGCGTCCTCGAGCGCGCCGAGCTCGTCGGCACGTACCAGCGAGCGGGATAAACCGCCGCGCACGCCGCTTCGTCCCCCATGATCGTCGAACCCATGTCTCGCCCCCTCGCTTTCCTCTTCACCCTCAGTCTTTTCGTCCTCATGAGCCACCCGACCCTCGCCCAGCGCGGATGGAAACAGCACGACATGAGCCGCCCGCGCCCGCCGGTGGTGACGCCCGCCCCACAGGCGCTCCCCGTCCCGCCGCCCCCCGACGCCGTCGTGCTCTTCGACGGCACGGACCTCTCGGCGTGGGAGGCGCACGTCGGCGGTCCCGGCGCGTGGACCCTCGGCAACGACTACATGGAGGTGGCCCGCCACAGCGGCAAGCCCGCCCCGTGGAAGGTCGGCGACGGCTACTTCGAGGTCGTCCCCGGCACGGGAGACATCCGCACGAAAGCGGCTTTCGGCGACGTTCAGCTTCACGTCGAATGGGCGGCGCCGGCCGTCGTCGAGGGGGAGGGGCAGGGGCGCGGCAACAGCGGCGTCTTCCTCATGGGCCTCTACGAGGTGCAGGTGCTCGACTCGTACGAGAACGACACCTACCCCGACGGGCAGGCGGCGGCGCTTTACGGGCAATACCCGCCGCTGGCCAACGCGATGCGCCCGCCCGGCGCGTGGAACACGTACGACATCATCTTCCGGCGGCCCCGCTTCGGAGCGGCCGGGCAGCTCCTCGCGCCCGCCCGCGTGACGGTGGTCCACAACGGCATCCTCGTGCAAGACGCCGTCGAGCTGTGGGGCGTGCCGCTGTGGCTTCAGCACCTCCCCTATCGCCCGCATGCCGACCGGCTCCCGCTCGTCCTTCAGGATCACGGCGACCCGGTGCGCTTCCGCAACATCTGGCTGCGCGAACTGCCGGAGACCGCGCCCGCGCCGCCCCCGGACGCCTACCCGGAGGGCCTCACGCTCGCGCCCGAAGCGCTCGACCGGTACGCCGGGCGATACGGCTCGTGGGAGATCCGCCGCGAAGACGACCGGCTCCGGGTCCATTTCTTCGGCCCGCTGTGGCTGGAGATGGTCCCGCTCTCGGAGACCCGCTTCACCCTCAAGCACACCGCCGGCACGCTCGACTTCGACCTCGGCGACGACGGCGTTCCCCGGAGCGTGACCTTCACCCTCGGCGGCGTGCCGATGCAGGCGGAACGGACGCCGTGAATCGTCCCGAAGCCGCGCCGTTCCCCTCACTCCGCAGCCCGACGCCCATGAACCTCCTCCGCCTCGCCGTCTTCGTCGCGCTCGCGGGCCTGTGCGCGCCGCGCCTCCACGCGCAAACGCAGGAAGCCGCCGTCGTCTACCTCGTGCGGCACGCCGAGGCCGTATCGCCCGAGCTTCGGCAAGATCCGAAGAACCCGCACCTGAGCGAGGCCGGTCGTAGGCGCGCGGAGCAACTCGCCTACGTCCTCGGCGATGCGGGCATCACGCAGATCCTGAGCACCGACTTCCACCGCACGCGGGAGACGGCGCGGCCGCTCGCCGAAAAGCGCGGCCTCGACGTGAAGGCGTACGATCCGTACGACCTCCCGGGCTTCGCCGAGGCGCTTCGGGGCATGCGCGGACGTTTCCTCGTCACGGGCCACAGCAACACCACGCCGAAGCTCGTCGAACTGCTCGGCGGCGACCCCGGCCCGCCCATCGACGAAAAGACCGAATACGACCGGCTGTACGTCGTCGTGCTCGGCCCCGACGGAATGGTCACAACGACGCTTCTCCGGTACGGCGCACCCGCGAAGTGAGGCCTCCGTCGAAGCGATACCGGCGGGCGCTCAGGGCGGTTTCCCGCGCGGCCACCTTGAGGATGGCCGCCGCCGGGATGGCAAGCAGCATGCCGAGCACGCCGAAGAACTTCCCTCCGATGAGCACCACGAGCAAGACCGTCACCGGGTGCAGCTTCACGTTTCGCGCCACCACGAGCGGGTTGAGCATCAGGTTGTCGATGAGTTGAACGACGATGAACGCCGCGACGATGGCGAGGCCCGTGCGCAGCGGAGCGCCGCCCAGTATCGAGACTGCCACGGCGAGCACGGTGGCGAACACGGGTCCGAGGTACGGGATCAGGTTTGCCAGTCCCGCGACGACGCCGAGAATGAGGTACGAATCGACGTCGAGGAGCCACAGCGCCGCCGTCGAGAGCGCGGCCACCACGAGCGTCGTGATGAGCTTGCCGCGCAGGTAGTTGCCCAGTTGCCGGTCCATCTTGTGCAACAGGTTGAGCACGAACTCGAAGTACCGGTTCGGCGCCCAGGCGATGAAGCTTTTCCGGAGAGTGGGGCCGTCTTTGAGGATGAAGAACAGCAGGAACGGCACGAGGACGAGGTTGCCGAGGAAAGCGAGCACATCCGGCACGAACGTCACGGCGTTGCGCGCGTGGTCGGCGACGAATGCCCGGATGGCTTCGGAGAGGTCGAGGTCCATCGCGCCTGCGAACGCAAACCGGGTCTGGAGGAAACGTTCCGTCCGGTCGATGAGCGCGGCCACGCCCTCCGGCGTGACGGCGCTCTGCAAGGCGCGCATCTGCGCGAAGGCGGGCGGCAGACACCAGAAAAGCGCGAGCCCTACGGCCGCCGCAACGCCGGTGAAGACCACACTCGCGGCGGCGGTGCGGCCCATCCCGCGCGCCTCCATCCTGCGCACGAGCGGATCGAGAAGGTAGG
This sequence comes from Rhodothermales bacterium, assembly GCA_026984335.1. Classification (GTDB taxonomy): domain Bacteria; phylum Bacteroidota; class Rhodothermia; order Rhodothermales; family ISCAR-4553; genus JALSSK01. The sequence continues at coordinate 12,822 of JALSSK010000107.1, read as the reverse complement.
CCAGCAGGGCCGAGACGAGCGCCACCTTCACCACCGCACCGACGGCGGCGAGCGCGTAGAGCGCGAGGCCGAGAGCGAGCGTCCACAGCCCTGCCTTAACCCATGGGTTCATGCGCATCCTCCCCGCCGCTTGTGTCCTCCCCGGGCAACGCCGCCCGAAGGCGCTCCACCTCCTCGTGCAAGGCCTGAAGCTCCCGATCCGCCCGGATGAGCCTCCGCCCGGCGATGCGGGCCAGCGGCAGGAGCACCTTCACGCCCAGCTTCGGGTCGCGGGCGAGCAGGCCGAGCAGTTCCGGCTGAAAGAAGCCCCACAGCGTGCTTGCCGTCTCGGCGCGCGCCGTGGCCGAACGCGGCGTCTCGTTCAGCAGCGCGATCTCGCCGAAGAAGTCGCCGTCGCACAGCCTGGAGAGCACCCGCCCCGTAGGCTCGTAGAGAATGGCGACGCGGCCCTGTTCGATCAGGTACATGCCCACGCCCGGCTCTCCCTGACGGAAGATGATCTCCCCCGCCGCGTATTCCCGCCGGTACAGGATCCGTTCGACGGCGGCCAGTTCTTTCCGGCTCAGTTCCGAGAAGAGCGGAATGTTCCGGAGCAGTTCCCACGTGGCGAGCCTCTCCCCGTTCGACCGAAAAATATTATCCCAGATACTGCGCATGCACTTCCTGAAAGAAATCGATTACATTTTGCCCGGCCGAGCGTATATTGCCGCCCCGATGGATGAAAACATACGGTATAACGAGCACAACATAAACCGACCCCCACGCATGTCCGTGAACCTTCCGTCCCCCCTTTTCGGCGCCGTGGAAGCGGGCGGCACCAAGTTCGTCTGCGCCGTGGGGCGCGGCCCGGACGACCTCCCCGCCGTCACGCGCTTTCCCACGACCACCCCGGAAGAGACGCTTGCCCGCACGCTGGCGTTCTTCCGCGAGCAGCCGACGACGCCCGTGGCCGTCGGCGTCGGCTCTTTCGGTCCGGTGGACCCGGACCCGCACTCGCCCACGTACGGGCACATCACGCTCACGCCCAAGCCCCGGTGGTCGAACGTGGACGTGGCGGGGGCGCTTCGGGAAGGTCTCGGCGTGCCCGTAGCCTTCGACACGGACGTCAACGCCGCCGGCCTGGGCGAGCACCGGTGGGGCGCGGCGCAGGGCCTCGACACGTTCCTCTACCTCACCGTCGGCACGGGCATCGGGGGGGGCGGGCTCGCGGGCGGGCGCCCCATGCACGGGCTCGTGCACCCGGAGATGGGACACATCTTCGTCCCGCGCGCGCCCGGCGACACCTTCGCCGGCGCCTGCCCGTTCCACGGCGACTGCCTCGAAGGCATGGCCTCCGGGTCGGCCCTCGAAGCCCGGTGGGGCCGACCCGCCGCCGAGCTGCCCGCCGACGATCCCGCGTGGCCCCTCGAAGCGCACTACCTCGCCTACGGCATCGCCAACTTCATCCTCACGCTCTCGCCGCAGCGCATCATCGTCGGCGGCGGGGTGATGCGCCGGCCCCGGCTGCTTCCCATGATCCGGCAAAAGGTGAAGACGATCCTCAACGGCTACGTCAAGGCGCCCACCTTCGACGACCTCGACGCCTACCTCGTCCCCCCCGCCCTCGGCGACCGCGCGGGCGTGCTGGGCGCGCTGGCGATGGCGCAAGAGCTGGCATAGTCGTATCTTCCCCGGGCACGCCGGGTCCTCCCGCCCGCCCACGGGCGTCCGGCGTATGCACCCCATTTTTGCACTTCCTCAGGCTCCATCCCCCGACAGGCGCGTATGAGATAGGCTACGAGACGGCCGGGTTCGATCAAGCCGCGTCGTGCACCTCACCGGGCGTATTGCGTTTTTCGCGAGCGCGCGTGGATCCGCGATCCGCCCTGCACGACCCCACCGGTCCGGCGCGCCGGATCGTCTCTGCCGTAATCCTCCCGTGTTCCTTCCCCCGTACGCCCCATGCTGCAAGAGCAAAGCCGATTGTTTCAGCGGTTGCTGTTCTTCGCGGATTTTGTGCTGGTTGCGATCAGCTGGATTGCCGCGTATTACATCCGTTTCGACCTGTTGCGCATCCTCGGCGTATGGCCGCCGCCGGAGTGGGTGCCGCTCGCGCGGTACCTCGGCTTCCTGCCGTGGGTGCTCATCGTCTCGACGTTTGTCTTCTGGGCCTCCGGGCTGTATGAACCCGACCGGGCGCAACGCCTGACCCGGCTCATCTACAGCGTCGTCAAATCAATGGGGCTCGGCTTGCTCGTGGTGGCGGCCACGCTCTCGTTCTATCGCGAGCTCAACTTCTCCCGCCTGCACATGATCCTCTTCGGCGCCATCACGCCGACGCTGATGATCGCGCTCCGGCTGGTCCTTTATACGGCGCTGCGGCGGGCGCGTCAACAGGGCAAGTACCTCCGGCGCGTGCTCATCGTGGGCGCGGGCGACGTGGGGCGGCGACTCGAAGAAGCCTTCCGTCAGTACCCGTGGATGGGCCTCGAAGTGGTCGGCTTCCTCGACGACCACAAGACCGGTCCCGACATCCTCGGAACCACCGGAGAGGCGGCCGCGCTCATCGACCGCTTCGAGGCGGAAGGACGGCCCATCCACTACGTCTACCTCGCCCTCCCGCTCTCCGCCGCCACCCGCATCGAGATGATCACCGATGCGCTCTCGACCCGTCTCGCCCATGTCTGCCTCGTGCCCGACCTGCTCCAGTTCAACATCCTCAACAGCCGCGTCACGGACGTGGACGGGTTGCCGGTGATCCACCTCATCGACGAGACGCCGATGGAGTTTCGGCGTGTGATAAAGCGCGTCGTCGACGTCGTCTTCTCGGCCCTGGTGCTCCTCGTCGCCGCGCCCTTGATGCTTGCCATTGCGATTGCCGTGAAGCTGTCCTCGCCGGGGCCGATCTTTTACCGGCAGGAACGCATGGGGCTCAACGGCCACACGTTCCACATGCTCAAGTTCCGCTCCATGCCCGTCGACGCCGAGGAACGGACGGGCGCCGTGTGGGCCAGGCCCGGCGAGCCCCGCGCCACGAAGGTCGGCGCATTCCTCCGAAAGACCTCGCTCGACGAACTGCCGCAGTTCATCAACGTGCTCAAGGGCGACATGTCGGTCGTCGGGCCGCGCCCGGAACGGCCGGTGTTCATCCGGCAATTCAAAGAACGCGTGCCCGGATACATGCTCCGCCACAAGGTCAAGGCCGGCATCACCGGATGGGCGCAGGTCAACGGCTGGCGCGGCGACACCTCCCTCGAAAAACGCATCGACTACGACCTCTATTACATCCAGCACTGGTCGCTCAAGTTCGATTTCAAGATCATGCTGATGACGCTCTGGAAAGGCTTCATCAACGAAAACGCCTATTGAATCCAACCGGGGCAGAGGAGTCTTCGAGCATCTTGTGATCGGCATCGGGCGCTTTCCGCGGACCGCCCGGCGATACGCCCGACGCACACTCCGCGGGGCATCGGGCGCACGCGTCGGGATCGTCAAACGATCAGGGGAAAAAGAGCGCCTTCCGTCGGGCGAACGGCTCAAACGAGACGCATCGCCGGTCTATGAACGGGTTGGGTCGTGCATCTCAGAACGGCCCGTACGTCCGCGAGCCCGGGGCCTTTTCGAAACCGGCGTGCGCCGATTTCATGCCGTCGGCCGGCATCTCCTCGCGCGAGGCCCGCACCGCAGGTACGGGCCGATACGGGCGGACGCAGCCCGGCATGCTCCGACGGCGCGATTCACCACGCGATGCCGTAGTCTTCGCCGTGATGGCTGGAGCCGCCCCAGAACGAACCGTGTTTCCAGTCGAAGAAGAGGGCGTTGATGGGGCCGGAGGTGCGCTCGGCGGCGCGGAGTTCGTAGCCCATCGCGCGGAGCTCTTTCCGCACCCACGGCGGCGTCGCCTCCTGGATGAGCAGCCGTCCGGGGCGCGACTCGTGCTGCCCGAAGGAGCCCTTGAGCTGGAAGCTGTTGATGTTCGCCGCCTCGGCCGCCTCCTGCACGTTCATCCCGAACTCGACGACGTTGAGGAAGAACTGCAGCAGGTTCTGATCCTGGCTGTCGCCGCCCTGCACGGCGAACGAGAGGTATGGTTTGCCGTCCTTGAGGGCCATTCCCGGCGTGAGCGTGGCGCGGGGCCGCTTGCCCGGCTCGACGACGTTGAACGGGTTCTCCGCCGGGTCGAGGACGAAGCTCTGCATGCGCTGGCTCAGCCCCACGCCCGTGCGCCCGGCGATGACGGCGGGGACCCACCCCCCGCTCGGCGTCACCGAGACGACCCAGCCCTCTGCGTCCGTCGCCTCGATGGAGGTCGTGCCCGCGTAGAAGTCGTCCTCGAAGCCCGCGTCGTCGGTCTGCACCGGGGTGGCGGCGGCCCACCGTTCGAGGTATTCGAGGTACGGGTTCGTCCCGCCCTGAAACGGATACGGGTCGCCGGGCTTGACGGCGGGGTCGTTCTTCTCCGGGTCGATGTCCCGGATGCGCGCCTTCGCGTACTCCTTCGAGAGCAGCCCTTCGAGCGGCTCTTCCGGGGGGAAGTAGGGATCGCCATAGTAAAAATCCCGGTCGGCGAAGGCGCGGTTCATCACCTGATAGAGCGTGTGGATGTACCGGGCGGAGTTGTAGCCCATCGCCTTGAGGTCGAAGTTTTCGAGCATGTTGAGCATCTGAAGCATCACCGGTCCCTGCACCCACGAGGTGAGCTTGTATACCTCGATGCCCTTGTACGTGGTCATCACCGGCTCCTCGATGTGCACCTGCCAGTTTGCGAGGTCTTCCATGGTGATGAGCCCGCCTTCCTCCTGCACGGCGCGCACGAGTTCCTCGGCGATGTCGCCCCTGTAAAAGCGGTCGTAGGCGGCATAGATCGCCTCTTTGCGGGTCTTCCCCTCGGCCAGCGCCGCCGCCTCGGCGTCGACGAGTTTTTGGAGGGTGTTCCGAAGGTCGGGCTGGCGGAAGATCTCGCCCGCGTACGGCGCTTCGCGTTCCTCGCCGAGGTGCGGGAGGAAGACGCCGGGCGAGTATTTCCATTGTTTGATGCGCTCCTTCTCCCGCTCGATGCGGTCGGCGGTCTGCGCTTCGATGGGGTAGCCCTCGGCCATCTCCATGGCGGGCGCGAGGACGTCGGCCAGGCGCATCGTGCCGTACTCGGCGAGCATCACCATGAGGCCGCCGGGCGTGCCGGGCGTCACGGCGGCCAGCGGGCCGAACTCGGGCGGGTACTTCATCCCTTTCTCCTTGAAGAAGTCCGCCGTCGCGCCGGTGGGAGCCACGCCGAGCGCGTTGATGCCGACGACCTTGCCGGTGTGCGGGTTGTAGATGAGCGCCTGCGTCTCGCCGCCCCAGCTCAGCACGTCCCACATGGTGGAGGTGGCGGCGAGCATGGCGCAGGCGGCGTCTACGGCGTTGCCGCCCTTCTGAAAGATGGCGGCTCCGGCGGTCGCGCCGAGGGGCTTGCCGGTGATGGCCACCCAGTGCCGACCGTGCAGCACCGGCTTGGCCGTCCGCTGTCCGAAGGCCGTCATGGGAAAAAGCAGGAGCAGGGTGAAAAGGAGACTTCGCATGGCAACTTTCTCAGGATCTTGTGTCCGCCCGGCGACGTCGCGGGGATGCGCCGCCGGGCGCGTGAAGGTCAGGGTTTGTCCGAGTCGATGACGACCTGCGGCACCGACTTCGCCATCTCGTTGATCGGGGCGACGTGGGTTTCGAGGATCTGCCGGAAGGTTTCCCGGGCGCCCTCGGTCTCGGCGGTCAGCTCCGCGAGGCGTTTCCTCTGCGGCTCGGTGGGTCGGGCGAAGGCCCCGTCGACGGCCCACGCGAGCGAGCGGATCTCTTCGCGGAGGCGCGGGCGCTGCCGGTAGCCCATGTTCGGCGGGGGGCGCGTGAGCACGTCGTCGCGGAAGCCGGTGAGCGCGGTCACGGCCTCGTCGATGGCGGTGGCGAGATCGGGCGGGGCGGGCAGATCGGCCGGCCGGTCGGCGGTCGGCGTGCGGTCGGCATCGAGGTGCGCGAGGCGACCCTCGAGGTCCTTCAGCTGCCGAACGACGGCGTTCACGTCGTTGATCATGACGTGGGTTTCGGAGAGCAGTTCGGTGAGCGCGGCCACGGTCTCGTGCGCGGCGCGGTAGTCCTCCATCGTCGCGTCGAGGCGCGGGTCCGCGCGCACCTCGACGGCGGCGGTGCGCGTCTCGCCGAGGGCTTCGAGCGTGGCCGTGTACGTACCCGGCATGGCGCTCGGGCGGAAGCTGCCGCGGAAGCCGCCGCCGCCCCCGCTCGCGAGCGGCGTCGGGCCCTCCTCCCGCAGATCCCACACGATGCGGTTCAGCCCCGCCTTCGCCGTCGAGTCCGTGAGGACGCGCACCGTCCGCCCGTCCGCGTCGGTGATGGTGAGCGTCACGGGATCGGCCGGCGCCTCGGCGAGGCCGAAGTTGACGTACACGCCGTAATCGGGGTTCTTGGCGCGATAGGTGCGTTGCCCGAGGTTTTCGAGGCGGCTGTGGAGCTTCCACTTCGTCGAGGGGCGCACGTCGAAGAGGTGCACGCGCTCGCTGCGCAGGGCGTCCCGCTCCTGCAGCGGGCGGATGTCGTCGAGCACCCACGCGCCGCGCCCGTGCGTGCCCACGATGAGGTCGCCCGCGCGGGGTTGCACGCGGAGGTCGCGCACGGAGACGGGCGGCAGGTTGTTTCGGATCGATTCCCACGTTTGGCCACGGTCCCACGAAGCGAAGATGCCGTGCTCCATCCCGGCGTAGAGCAGATCCGGGTTGCGGGGGTCCTGCCGGACGACCTTCACGTAGTCGTTCTGCGGCAGGCCGTCGCTGATCTTCGTCCACGTCCGCCCGAAGTCGGTGGTCATGAAGGCGTACGGGCGGAAGTCGTCCATACGGTGATGATCGACGGCGACGAAGGCGGCGCCGGCGTCGTGCTCGGAGGCGTGGATCTTGCCCACCCATCCGAAGCGGGGGAAGCCGTCGATGTTCTTCGTCACGTCCTCCCACGTCGCGCCGTCATCGGGCGAGAGCCACACGTGCCCGTCGTCCGTGCCCACCCAGAGCACGCCTTCGCGCACCGGCGACTCGGCGATGGTGAGGATGGTATTGTAAAACTCGGCGGCGGTGTTGTCCTGATAGATCTCGCCGCCCGAAGACGCCTGTTTCGCCTTGTCGTTCTCCGTCAGATCGCCGCTGAGCACCTCCCACGTCTGTCCCCGGTCGCGCGTGCGGAAGACCACGTTGCCGCCGAAGTACACCTTCTCGGGATCGTGGGGCGAGATGAGGATGGGCGAATCCCAGTTGAACCGGTACTTGTGCTCCGCGATGGCGTCGCCCGCCGAGCCGGTGATCTTCGGATAGGGATGGATCACACGCTGATTGCCCGTCTTCGTATCGACGAAATAGATGACGCCGCCCTGCGAGTTGGCGTACGCATAGCGTTCGTCGCCGGGGATGGGCACGGCGTAATAGCCGTCGCCGTAGGCGATGCCGTACCAGTCGCGCTTGAGGATGCCGGCCGTGCGGAGCGAGTTGCTCGGGCCGCACCACGTGCCGTTGTCCTGGAGGCCGCCGCACACGTAGTACGGGTCGCGGTCGTCCACGTAGAGCTGGTAGAACTGCGAGAGCTCGACGTTATTGATGATGTCCCACGTCTTGCCCGCGTCGTGCGAGACCTGGTAGCCGCCGTCGGAGCCGGAGAGGAGGCGCCTGGAGTTCATCGGATCGATCCAGAACGACTGGTGGTCGCCGTGGACGTCCCGGGCAATGCGCTCGAAGGTCTTCCCGCCGTCGGTGGATTTGACGAGCCGCCCGGAGAGCGAGTACACCACGTCGGGGTCGTTCGGATCGACGCGGATGTCGCTGTAATAGAAGGGGCGGAAGTTGATGTTGCGGTCGTCGTTGACCATGCGCCACGTCTCGCCCCGGTCGTCGGAGCGGAAGAGGGTGCCCTCGTCGGGCGTTTCGGTGATCATATAGACCGTGTTCGGTTGGCTCTGCGCCACGGCCACGCCGATGCGGGCCATCGGGCCTTTCGGCATGCCCGGCCGGCCGGTGAGCTTCGTCCACGTCTCGCCGCCGTCGAGGGAGCGGTAGAGGGCCGTCTCCTTGCCGCCGTCGTCGAAGCGCCACGGGCGGCGGCGGAAGGTCCACATGCCGGCATACAGGATGTTCGGGTTGGCCCACTCGAGGTCGAGGTCGGAGCAGCCGGTGTCTTCGTCGACGTAGAGCACCTTGCGCCACGTCTCGCCGCCGTCGGTCGTCTTGAAGACGCCGCGCTCCTCGTTCGGCCCCCACTCGCGGCCGAGGGCGCAGACCCACGCCACGTCCGGGTCTTTCGGATGCACACGCACGCGCTTGATGCGCTCGACGCCGTCGAGGCCGAGCTTGGTCCACGTCTTGCCGCCGTCGGTGGAGCGATAGACGCCGCGCCCGTAGCCGACGCTGTTCCGGGGATCGCCCTCGCCGCTGCCGAGCCAGACGACCTCGGGGTTCGACGGGGCGATGCCGAGCGCGCCGACGGAATAGGCGTCCTGATCCGTGAAGAGCGCCTCGAAGGTGACGCCGCCGTTGGTCGTCTTGAAGACGCCGCCGTCGGCGCCCGCCACGAAGAAGACGTCGGGGTCGCCGGGCACGCCCGCGATGTCCGTGACGCGCCCGCCCATGTTCGCCGGGCCGATGGCGCGCCACTGCATGGCGGCGAACGCCGAGCCGTCGTCGCCCGACTGCGCGCGCGCGGGGGGTGTGGCGAAGAGCAGGGAAAAGCCGAAAAACAGGCAGAAGAGCGCCCGGACGGGCGAGAGGGGGGAGCGCATGACCATACCTCTGCGAATAGGTGGGAAGGAAACGAAAGCGCGGTGGCCGGGGGCAGTATGGTAGCCGTTTGCGGGCTCCGAGTCAAGCCCCCGGAACGGCCCCGCGGTTGCATCCTCCCGGCGCGCTGCCTAAGTTCAGCCGCCCCCTCCTTCGTCTCCCACACCTCCCGGACCCGTCATGCTGAAACGCCTCGCGCTCCTCGGCCTCTCGGCCCTCGCGCTCCCCGCCGCCGTCTACGCACAGAAAGCCAACTTCGAACTCGCCGAGACCTTCACGACCCAACGCATGGACAAGATGACGGGCAGCCTGTCCGTCGACGCGCAATGGATCAAGGGGGAGAACCGGTTCTGGTACGAATACGAGACGGGCGACGGCAAAAACTGGCACCTCGTCGACGCCGAGCGGCGCGCGAAAAACCCCCTCTTCGACCGGGAAGAGATGGCGGCGAAGCTGACCGAAACGTTCCATCGCCCCTTCAACGCGAAGGACCTCCCGCTCAAGGATTTCGAGTACGACACCGAGTTGCGCCGCTTCACCTTCCACGTCGACAGCATCCGCTTCACGTATCGCCTCGAGGACCGGGCGCTCGTGCGCGGCGATTCTCTGGCGAAGGAGCCGAAGGAAGACTGGGCCTCCTATTCCCCCGACAGCACCTGGATCGCCTTCGCCCGCCGGCACGACCTCTACCTCATGCGCCGCGACGACCCGGACAGCACCGAGATCCGGCTCACCACCGACGGCGAACGCTGGTACAGCTATCAGGCCGACGACGGCGACACCACCTCGACGAAACGCCTCCGCGCCCGCGTGAACTGGTTCGAGGACGAGAAAAAGCTGTACGTGCGGCGTCAGGACCGCCGGGAGGTCGGCGACCTCTGGGTCATCAACGCGCTCAAAAAACGCCCGGAGCTGGAGACGTACAAATACCCGATGCCCGGCGAGGAGCACGTCCCACAGGATGAGATCTGGATCTTCGACGTCGAAAGCCGGAAGGGCATCCGCGTGAAGGCCGACAAATGGAAGGATCAGGCCCTCGGCGGCGCGTACTTCAACAAGGGCGGCTTCTTCACCACCGAGAAATCGGACTACCTGTACTTCCTCCGCCGCGACCGCCTGTGGCAACACATCGACGTGTGCAAGGCGAACACGACCACGGGCGAGGTGGAGGTGTTGTGGTCGGAGGAGAGCAAGCCGTACTTCAACACCCGCTTCGCCGACCTCGCCATCCTCAACGAAGGCGAACAGTACCTCTGGTGGTCCGAGCGCAACGGGTGGGGCCAGCTCTACCGGTACGACGCCGAGGGCAACCTCGTCAACAAGATCACGGACGGCTATTTCAACGTCGGAGACATCGAGCGGATCGACACGCTCCGGCAGGTGATCTACTTCGAGGGCTTCGGTCGCGAGCCCGGCGTCCACCCGTACTATTCGATGAAATACAGGATCAACTTCGACGGGACGGGGATGAAGCGCCTCACCCCCGAGGACGCCACGCACTCGTTCAGCATGTCGGACCGGCACGAATACTTCGTCGATACGTATTCGCGGGTGGACCGCGCGCCGAAGTCCGTCCTCCGCGACGCCGAGGGGCGCGTGGCGCTCGAACTCGAAGAGACCGACCTCAGCCGCATGATCGAAGCCGGGTGGCGCATGCCGGAGATCTTCACGGTGAAGGCCAACGACGACGCCACCGACCTCTACGGCGTCCTGTGGAAACCGTTCGACTTCGACTCGACGAAGACGTATCCCGTCATCACGTACGTCTATCCCGGCCCGCAGACCGAGCCGTTCCCCATCGGCTTCACCCTCTCCGGCTCCCGCGCGCGCACCGTGGCGCTGGCGCAGGTCGGCTTCATCGTCGTCGCCATGGGGCAGCGCGGCGGAAGCCCCCTCCGCTCGAAATATTATCACAACTACGGCTACGGCGACCTCCGCGATTATCCGCTGGCCGACAACAAGTACGGCCTCGAACAACTCGCCGCCCGACACCCGTACATCGACCTCGACCGCGTGGGCATCTTCGGTCATTCCGGCGGCGGCTTCATGTCCACGGCGGCCCTGCTCACCTATCCCGATTTTTACAAGGTGGCCGTCTCCTCCGCCGGCAACCACGACAACAACATTTACAACATGTGGTGGAGCGAGGTCCACAACGGCGTGAAGGAGAAGAAGCGGAAGGTTGCGAAAAAGAAAAAGGAGGACGAGCAGAAAAAGGAAGACGGGGAAAAGAAAGAGGACGAGAAAGAAAAGAAGGACGAAGAGGAGAAGAGCGAGGAAGAAACGGAAACCACCTTCGAGGCGCACGTAGAGACGAACGTCGAACTCGCGGGCAACCTGAAGGGGCATCTTCTGCTCGTGCACGGAGACATCGACAACAACGTGCATCCGGCGAACACGATCCGCCTCGCCAACGCGCTCATCAAAGCCGGCAAGCGGTTCGACTTCATGATCATGCCCGGCAAACGCCACGGCTTCGGCGACTATACGCCGTACTTCGAGCGCATGATGTGGTACTATTTCGCCGAACACCTCCTCGGCGACTACCGCTCGAACGTCGACTTCAACCTCCCGGCGGACGACGAGGAATGACCGCCGCCGCACCCGAGGGGGCTACTCTTCCACCGCCGCGAGCACCCGGCTGATGAGCCCGTCGAGCTGATCGCGCCGGATCCATCGCGCCACGACGACGAGGTCGTGCTCGGGGTCGACGTAGATCATGTTCGTGCCCGCCCCGAGATGCGCGAAGGCCGACTCGGGGGCGCTCGGGAACCTCTCCCGGCCGGTGTTGAGGAACCAGTTCATGAAGCCGTATCCGGGGTTCGGTCCCGTGGGCGTGGTGGCCCTCCGGTACCATTCCTCCGAGAAGATCCGGCGGTCCTTCCACTGCCCGCGCCGGAGCGTGAGATACCCGAAGCGGGCCTGATCGAGCGCGGAGATGAACATGCCGCCCCCCCAGTGCCCGCCGCCGCTCACCGACTGCATGCGCAGCCCGTCGAGCGTCACCCACGAGTTCTCGTAGCCCTCCCACCGCCACGTGTTCGACGCGCCGATGGGGTCCATCACGGCTTCGCGGAGCGCCGCCGGCAGCGGTTTCCGCCAGACGTGCAGCGCCGCGAGCGCGAGCACGTTGACGCGCACGTCGTTGTATTTCCACGCCGTCCCCGGCTCGGGCAAAGGCTGCTTCGGCCAGGCCATCGGGTCGTTCCCGACGGGGCGGTCGGCCCACGCGGGCTTGCCCCACAGCGTGCCCTCCCACGCGCTCGTCTGCCGGAGGAGGTGGTCCCACGTGATCTTCGCGTTGTGCTCGGAGGAAAAGTGGTCGGTGGGCACGTAGTCGCGGACGCGGTCGTCGAGGTCGCGGATGAGCCCGCGGTCATAGGCGACGCCGGTGATGGTCGAGAGGAAGCTCTTCGTCACGCTGAAGGTCATGTCGACGCGCTTCGTGTCGCCCCACTCGGCGACGATGTATCCGTGGCGGAGGATCAGCCCGGCCGCCCCGCCGCGCGGCTTCGTCGGGCCGATGACGTCGTTGTACGGCTCGCGGGCGAAGCTGAGGGCGACCATCAGCGCGAGGTCGCGGGGCTGCGTGCTCTCGTGCGCGAGCGCGAAGGCGACGGCCGAGTCCACCTTCGCCGCGTCCATCCCCACGTCGGCGGGGGCGCGGTGCTCCCACGCGCCGCGCTCGGGATAGTACACCGACGGCTGCGCCGCCACGGGCGCGACGCACGCGGCGAGCATGCAAACGACGAAAAGGCGGAGCGAGAGCGAGCGGAAACGGATCATGGCATCGGGCGGGAAGGGGAGGGAAAAGGTGATTACGGCGCAAAATGGAGGGCCAACCAGACGGTCTCGACGTCCGGGTCGGTCCACGCGACGCGGTGACGGCAATGGGCGGGCAGCAGGAGGTAGTCGCCGGGGCGGAGCGTCTTCGTCTCGGCTTCGCCCTCGACTTCGAGCCGCGCGCCGCCGCGAAGCACGAGCACCCACTCGTGCCGCGGCTGATCGTACCAGAACCCCGGCGGCGAGGCATGCCCCTTCG